>JBDSFA010000416.1:0-3882 GCA_039919785.1 Dokdonella sp.
AAGGTCGCTGCGCAGATGCCGGCGAGTTCGAGCAGGCGCAAATCCGCGCCGGGACGACCGACCAGTTGCATGCCGATCGGCATGCCATCGGGCAGCGTTCCCATCGGCAGGTTCACCGCGGGACAGCCAGCCAGGTTCGCGAACGCGGTCAGATCGGCATCATTCGCCCGCTCGCCCTCGGCGAGCGGATACGCACCGTGCGCCACCGTTGGCAACACGAGTACGTCCATGTCCGCGAACAGGCGGCGCGCCTTGAGGACGGTCGCATCAAGGATGCGATCGGCCGCGGCATAATCGACCGCGGATTTTGATTTCGCGAAATCGAGCATCGCGCGCAGGCGCGGCGACAGCGGATGTGCCGCGTCGGCGATGTCGTCGGCAAGTTCCACGCCGAGTTCGCTTTCCATCACGAGCAGAGCCGCGCGGCGCGTACGTCCGAGGTCGTGATCGGCGAAATCGACGTCGACGCGGGTGCCGAATACATCGCCGATGCGCGCGATCGCAGCCTCGAACACCGCACGCACGTCCGGCGTCACGCCGAGCACGCCAAGGTCGCGCGCGAACGCACTGCGCAGCCGACCCGGCTCCCAGTCCGGCGTCGACAGCGGCACGCGGCGCCGGCGCGAACGCGGATCGGCCGGGTCGTGCGCTTCGAGGACCTGCAACACGATCGAGAGATCCTCGACCGATCGCGCAAGAATCCCGATCGCATCGAGGCGACGCGCGGCGCGTACCATGCCGCGGCTGGATATCTCGCCGTGCGTAGGCTTCAATGCATAGATGCCGCAGTGGCTGGCCGGAATACGCGCCGAGCCCAGTGTGTCGCTGCCGAGTGCAAAACTCGCGAGGCCGGCGGCGACAGCGGCGGCGGAGCCGCCCGACGAACCTCCCGCGGTGTAGCCGGTACGCTGCGGATTCTGCACCGCGCCGAAATGCGGGTTCGCGCTGGCGGTGCCGAGCGCGCCTTCGTCGAGATTGGTCTTGCCGAGGATTACCGCGCCCGCCGAACGCAGGCGTGCGACCGCACTCGCATCCGCTGCGGCAACTCGGTTGCGGCGGCCCGGCAGACCGACCGTAGTCGCGAGACCGGCGACGTCGAAATTGTCCTTGATCGCAACGGCCAGCCCATCAAGGCGACCGATCGTGCTGCCCCCGCGCCGACGCGCATCGCTGACCGCCGCTTGCGCCGACGCGCTTGCGTCCAATGCGATAAACGCGTTGAGGCTCGGGTTCTCTTTCGCGATCGCGGCCATGTAAGACGCGGTCAGATGGGCGCTGTCGATACGCCCACCGGCAAGCCAATGCAGTTGCTGAAAGGCGGTTGCACCGCGAAGTTCGCTGTCGTTGGCCGGGGCGGTCATCGGTCTTGGGCTTGAGGGACAAGGCTTTGATTATGCCTGTCGCACGGCGAATAACGCATGGTTTGCCGCATGATCGCCGAACACGGACAATCGGGTTTCCATTCCAGCCAGCCGGAGCCAGCCGTGAGCGAGCGCGACATCATGGAATACGACATAGTCGTCGTCGGTGCGGGGCCGGCCGGGCTCGCGTTCGCGATCCGTCTCAAGCAGATCAAGCCCGAGATCAGCGTCTGCGTGATCGAGAAGGCATCGACGATCGGCGCGCAGATCCTTTCCGGTGCAGTGATCGAGCCTGAAGCCTTGAACGAACTGCTGCCCGAATGGGGCAAGGCCCCGCCGCCGATCTGCGTGCCGGTGACGAAGGATGAGTTCTGGTGGCTGCGCGACGCGACGCGCGCGACGAAATCGCCGGTGACGCCGCCGCAGATGCACAACCACGGCAATTTCATCGTCTCACTCGGTGCCTTGTGCGCGTGGCTGGCGCCGCAAGCGGAAGCACTCGGCGTGGAGATTTATCCCGGCTTCGCTGCTGCCGAACCTTTGTTCGACGATGCCGGCGCCGTGTGCGGCGTACGCATCGGTGACATGGGCGTTGCGAAAGACGGCAGTCACAAGGCGGGTTACACCCAAGGCATCGACATCCGCGCGAAGACCACGGTGCTTGCCGAAGGCTGCCGCGGCAGTATCAGCAAGCAGCTGATCGCCAAGTACGCGCTGGACAAGGACTCCGATCCACAGACCTACGGCATCGGCATCAAGGAACTGTGGCAACTGCCGTCCGGTCGCGCCGAAGCCGGCAAGGTCATGCATACGCTGGGCTGGCCGCTGAACACGTCGACCTATGGCGGCAGTTTCGTCTATCACCTCGACCGGGATCGCGTCGCGGTCGGCTTCGTCGTTGGCCTCGACTACGCCGATCCGCTGTTCCGTCCGTGGGAAGCGTTCCAGCAGTTCAAGAACCACGCGATGATGAAATCATTGCTCGAAGGCGGCACGATCCTGTCGGCGGGCGCACGCGCACTGATCGAAGGCGGCTATCAATCATTGCCGAAGGTCGAGATGCCCGGCGCGCTGATGATCGGCGACTCCGCCGGTCTCATGAACGTGCCGAAGATCAAGGGCACGCACCAGGCGATTCGCTCGGGCATGCTCGCGGCCGAACACATCGCGGCGACCGGCACATCGCAAGGTTACGACGCAAAGCTGCGCGCTTCTCCGGTGATGAGCGAGCTCAAGAAAGTGCGCAATATCCGCCCGGGTTTCAACAAGGGCTTGTGGCTCGGACTCGCCAACGCGGGCTGGGAAACCGTGACCCAGGGCCTCTCGCCGTGGACGCTGAAAAATCACGCGGATTGGTCGTCGCTGGACAAGCTCGATGCAACGGAAGCTGCGACGAGCACTGATGCGAATGCGCCGTCGACGAAGCAGCCTGCGTACATCGAGCGCAGCCTCGCCCCACGCGATCGCCTCGCCGGCGTCTACTTCGCCGCGACCGAACACGACGAGGACCAGCCGATCCATCTGCATGTTTCCGATACCAACATTTGCGTCACCCGCTGCGCCGAGGAGTACGGCAACCCCTGCCAACGCTTCTGTCCCGCCGGCGTCTACGAGATCATTGACGACGCGGCTGGCAAGCGCCTGCAGATCAACGCCGCGAACTGCGTGCACTGCAAGACCTGCGATATCAAGGATCCTTACGAGATCATCACGTGGGTCACGCCGGAGGGTGGCAGCGGGCCGAACTATCAGAACCTCTAGTAGTGCACGACTAGCGGGCAACCGTGGGGTAGTTGGCCGTGCCTGTCTGCGCAGTGCCGCGTCGAGCGGGGTTGGCGTGCGGAACGGGCTTGATGCGATGGCGACAGCCGATTCCCGTCTGATCATCCAGGAAACTGGCAAGTCATTGATCGCGTTGGTAGAGCAGGCACTCGATCTGACATTCTATTCCTGAACGGTCATTCCGGAAGACAAGGCGCGCGCGCCTCTCCCATGCTGCGTCCTGTCCGCAGGAGCTTTCCGCCATGAATGAATTGCCCTCTTCCAATACCTTGAACGATTCGGCGTCCGGCCCGTTCAAGGTCAACTCGCTGCGCATCAATCCGCATGCCGATCCCATGGCCGGTCGGGTCGTCTGGGACCCTTCGCGATCACTCTGGAACGCCTGCATGCTGCTGGCAGCGCTCGTGCTTGGTCCGATCTATTTCAGCTGGAGCGCGTTTGCGGTGTATGCCGTTCTGCTCGAACTGACCATGTGCATGGGACATTCGATCGGTTTCCATCGCCGCCTGATCCATCGCACGTTCGAGTGCCCGAAATGGCTCGAGCACACGATGGTGTGGATGGGAACCCTGGTCGGCATGCAAGGACCGATGTGGATCATCCAGTCGCACGATTTTCGCGACTGGGCGCAACGCCAACCCCATTGCCATCCATATCTGCGCCATGGACAAGGCATGGTGAAGGATGCCTTCTGGAATCTGCATTGCCGCCTCAAGCTCTTCAATCCGCCCGGTTTCGA
>JBDSFA010000161.1:0-12640 GCA_039919785.1 Dokdonella sp.
GTGGCGCTGCTCGCGGGCCTCCTTGTAACACTGGCCGATGGTGACCTCTAGATCCTTGCTGAACATTGCGGATACTCCGAACTACGCTGCCTGGAGTGGCTGCTTGCAATATATGGACCGGTTACGCCGGTTCAATCATGCGCGTTACCGTCACGCTTTTTCCATCGTGCACAACAGAGGGTGCTGGTGGGTTCGGGAGAACTCGTTGACGTGGGTTACCTTGGTTTCCGCGACCTCGCGCGTAAATACACCGCACACGCCCTTTCCGCGCGTATGCACGTGCAGCATCACCTGGGTCGCACGTTCGCGATCGAGGCTGAAAAACGTTTCGAGGACGACGATCACGAAGTCCATCGGCGTGAAATCGTCGTTGAGCAGGATCACCTGGTAAAGCGGCGGACGCACAACCTGCGGCCTCGCCTCCTCGACGGCGAGGACGGGGCTGTGTTCGGTATGTTGGTCGGGTCGTTGGGCCATGAGAAAACGTTTCGTAACTTCCAAGCCGAGTATAACTCCGAGTCGCGAATTGCGACCCCCGTACATGATGTCGAAAACCACCACTGCAAGCCCCATTGCGGCGCCTGTTAAACTCGGCGGATGACACAACTCTCCGAAACGACTGAACTCGACGAAACTTACATCTGGCGTCCGCATGTGACGGTGGCGACAGTGATTGCGCGCGATGGCCGCTTCCTGCTGGTCGAAGAAGAGGTAAGCGGATCCATCGTGCTGAACCAGCCGGCAGGTCATCTGGATCCGGATGAAAGCCTGCAAGCCGCTGCCATCCGCGAAACGCTGGAGGAAACCGGCTGGACGGTCACATTGACCAGCCTGCTGGGTGTGCAGCAATGGCAATCGCCGTCCGGGCGCCATTTCGTGCGCTTCACATTTGCGGCCGATGCGATCGATCACGACGCCGCGCGACCGCTCGACACGGGAATCCTGCGCGCGATCTGGATGACGCGCGATGAAATCGCCGCTGCCGCGGAGCGTCTACGCAGCCCTTTGGTACTCGCCAGCATCGATGACTGGGTCGCAGGGCGGCGGCTCCCACTGGATGCGATTAGCTACCTGTGCACTTAGCCATGAGCGCGAGCATCAAGAAGCGGCCGTCCGTGGCCGCACTTCTCAAGAAATGATCGCGGTAGAGGTCATCGTCGGCATGTCCGGCGGCGTCGATTCGTCGGTGGCCGCCCTGCTGCTGCAACGTACGGGCGCGTCGGTTGCGGGCCTCTTCATGCAGAACTGGGAAGAGGACGAGCGCAAAGGCCCTTGCCGCGCCGACGCGGACCGCAAGGATGCCGTCGCGGTTTGCGCCAGACTCGGGATCGCGCTGTACGCGCGAAATTTTGCCGCCGAATACTGGGACCAAGTATTTACGCATTTCCTAGACGAATACCGGCGCGGTCGTACGCCGAATCCCGACGTGCTGTGCAATCGCGAGATCAAGTTCAAGACCTTCCTCGACCACGCGCGTGCGCTGGGCGCGGAAAAGATTGCAACGGGTCACTACGCTCGAGTCGACTGCCAGGATGGCCGCTGGCGGCTCCTGCGTTCGCGCGATGCCGGCAAGGACCAGACCTACTTCCTGCACGCGCTCGGCCAGGAAGCGCTGGCCGCGACCTTGTTTCCGCTCGGAGAACTGCAGAAGCCCGACGTGCGCCGGCTTGCGCACGAGGCCGGTTTTGCCACCCACGACAAGAAAGATTCGACCGGCATCTGCTTCATCGGCGAACGTGATTTCCGCGCGTTCCTGTCCGAATACATCCCGGCACGGCCCGGACCAATGCAGACTCCGGAGGGCAGCACGGTCGGTGAGCATTCTGGCGTGTTCTACTTCACCTTGGGCCAGCGCAACGGCTTGGGAATTGGTGGTCGCCGCGGCGCCAGTGACGAGCCGTGGTATGTGATAGGCAAGGACGTATCGAAGAATGTGCTGTATGTCGCGCAAGGCAATGCGAATCACTGGCTCTGCTCGCAAAAGCTGGCAGCCACTCGTCTCAGTTGGGTGGACGGTGTTGCACCGGCCGCATATCTACGCTGCACGGCCATGACCCGCTATCGCCAGGGCAACCAGACTTGCCACGTCGAAGTCGACGGCGACACCTGCATGGTCCGTTTCGACGAACCGCAGCGAGCGGTTACTCCGGGACAATCGGTCGTCTTTTACGACGGCGAGGTCTGCCTTGGCGGCGGCGTCATCGATCGTTGCGACGCCCCATTCGGCGACTGGAACACCGCAGACGGGAGCGGACATCATGCGTGAATCACGTGTGATCGCATTGGCGGGTGTGTTGCAGGCATGCCGACTCGTGGTTGATTTGGCGATGCGCGGCCGAGCCGATCCGACCGCCGCCCAAGCGAGCTTGCACAGCGTATTCCGCATCGACGCTGCGAGTGCAGCCGATGTATTCGGCGGTGTCGAAGGTGCGCGTCTCGGATTGGAAACTCTGCTGGCGCAATTCGACAGCAGCGAACGCAACATGCCCCTGACCCGCCTCGTACTGGGGGTACTACGCCTGGAACGCCGCCTTTCGCGCAATTCGCGCATGCTCGGCGAGTTGCGCAGCGGCATCGAGCGCGTGCAGCGCCAAGTCGACCATTTCGGCATAGAACACGCAACCGTGCAGGGGCGACTTGCTGAACTTTATGTCGCAACCCTGTCGCAACTGCGTCCACGCGTGATCGTGCATGGCAGTCCGGTGAATCTGGCCAACCCGCAACTGGTGGAACAGATTCGCGCCCTGCTCCTCGCTGCCGTCCGTGCCGCGGTGCTCTGGCGCCAGGTCGGCGGGAGCCAGATCCGCCTGCTCCTGCGTCGGCGCGAATACGCGATGCTCGCGCGCGGAATGCTTGCTCGGAGCACGCTGGATCGCGGCTAGCCCGCCCCTCGCCCAACCTGATCGAACCCTGAGCGGGTGCAACGGCACGCTCGCGGGCAGGCAGGGGTTTGAGCGATAATATTCAACCCAATTCGCCGATTCCGCATCGGATTCGCGCCGCGGCGCCGCGCCGTGGCTGCCCGCGAGCGCCGCCAGCAAGCCAGGAGATACAAATGACCGACTCGTTCTCGACCCGGGATGCTTTCGAGGTCAATGGCAAACGCTATCAGTTTGCCAGCCTCACCAAGCTCGGCCAGCGCTTCGACCTCAAGCGACTGCCGTTTTCGATGAAGATACTGCTCGAAAATCTGCTGCGGCACGAGGACGGCGTCAATGTGACGGCCAAGGAAATCGAAGCGGTCGCGAACTGGAATCCGACCAAGGAGCCGGATACCGAGATTTCGTTCATGCCGGCACGCGTCATACTGCAGGACTTTACCGGCGTGCCTTGCGTGGTCGACCTTGCCGCGATGCGCGATGCGGTTGTGAAGCTCGGCGGTGACGCCACCCAGATCAACCCACTGGTGCCCGCTGAACTCGTCATCGACCATTCGGTCCAGGTCGACGCGTTCGGCTCGGCGTCGGCGCTGGAAACCAACGTCGAAATTGAATTCGAGCGTAACCAGGAGCGCTATTCGTTCCTGCGCTGGGGCCAGAAGGCCTTCAACAATTTCAAGGTCGTTCCGCCGCGCACCGGCATCGTGCATCAGGTCAACCTGGAGCATCTCGCGCGCGTCGTGTTTACGGCGGACAAGGACGGCGAGAGTTGGGCGTACCCGGATACGGTGTTCGGCACCGACTCGCACACCACCATGATCAACGGCCTTGGCGTGCTCGGCTGGGGCGTCGGCGGCATCGAGGCTGAAGCGGCGATGCTCGGCCAGCCATCGTCCATGCTGATTCCGCAGGTCGTCGGCTTCCGGCTCACTGGCAAGCTGCCGGAAGGCGTAACCGCGACCGATCTCGTGCTCACCGTGACCCAGATGCTGCGCAAGCTTGGCGTGGTCGGCAAATTCGTCGAATTCTTTGGCGAAGGCTTGAAGCAGCTGCCTCTCGCGGACCGTGCGACGATCGCGAACATGGCGCCGGAATACGGCGCGACCTGCGGCATATTTCCGATCGACCAGGAAGCACTGAACTACCTGCGCCTCTCGGGTCGCAGCCAGGAGCAGATCAAGTTGGTCGAGGCGTACACAAAAGCGCAGGGCATGTGGCACGACGAAAACTCGATCGAACCGCTCTTCACTGCGATGCTGGAACTGAACCTCGCCGACGTCAGGCCGTCGATGGCCGGCCCGAAGCGTCCGCAGGACCGCGTGCTGCTGGAGGGCGTTCAGAAAAGTTTTCACGACGCCGTCGGCGGTCTCACGACCGGCCGCAAGCCGAAGCTGGAAACGGTTGAGCGCTTCGCCAACGAAGGCGGCGCGACGGCGGTCGGCCACGACCAGAGCGCACTCGCCGATGGTCCACATGTTGAATTGAACGGCGAGAGATTCCGTCTGCGTGACGGCGCCGTGGTGATCGCCGCCATTACCTCGTGCACGAACACGTCCAATCCTGCGGTGATGCTCGCCGCCGGCTTGTTGGCGAAGAAAGCAGCTGCGCGTGGCCTCAAATCGAAACCGTGGGTCAAACCGTCGCTGGGGCCAGGCTCGTTGGTCGTCACCGACTACCTGAAGAAGACCGGACTACTCGAAGAGCTCGAAAAGGTCGGCTTCTATGTCGTGGGATATGGCTGCACGACCTGTATCGGCAACTCCGGCCCGTTGCCAGTCGAGATCAGCAAGGGCATTCTCGAAGGCGACCTCGCGGTCGCGTCGGTGCTGTCCGGCAATCGCAACTTCGAAGGTCGCGTCCATCCCGAAGTGAAGATGAACTACCTCGCCTCGCCGCCGCTGGTGGTCGCCTATGCGCTCGCCGGCACGCTCGATATCGACCTGACCAAGGACGCGCTCGGCATCGGCAGCGATGGCAACCCCGTGTACCTGAAGGACATCTGGCCGAGCAACAAGGAAGTGTCGGACACCATCGCGGGCGCGATCAATCCGGCCATGTTCGAGAAGAACTACGCCGACGTGTTCAAGGGCGACAGTCGCTGGAACCAGATCGCGTCGCCGGACGGCGCATTGTTCAAGTGGGACGACTCCACCTACATCAAGAATCCGCCCTATTTCGACGGAATGAGCCGCGACGCGGGCAGCATCGAAGATATCCACGGCGCGCGCGTGTTGGGTTTGTTCGGCGATTCGATCACCACCGATCACATCTCGCCGGCCGGTTCGATCAAGAAGGACAGTCCAGCCGGTCGTTTCCTGATCAGCAATGGCGTCGAGACGAGGGACTTCAATTCCTATGGCTCACGTCGCGGCAACGATGACGTGATGGTGCGCGGCACGTTCGCCAACATCCGCATCAAGAACCTGATGCTGGATGGCATCGAAGGCGGCTACACCCGGCATGTGCCGAGCGGCGAACAGCTGTCGATCTACGACGCCGCGATGAAGTACAAGGCGGAAAAGACCCCACTCGTCGTGCTCGCCGGCAAGGAATACGGCACCGGTTCCTCGCGTGACTGGGCTGCCAAGGGCACCTTGCTGCTCGGCATCAAGGCGGTCATTACCGAAAGCTTCGAGCGCATCCATCGCTCGAACCTCGTCGGCATGGGCGTGCTGCCGTGCCAGTTCATGGATGGCCAGAACGCGCAGACCCTGAGCTTGAGCGGCAACGAGACATTCGACATTACCGGCCTCAATGGCGGCGAGTCCAAGCAAGCGAATGTCACCGCGACCGCTGTCGACGGCAGCAAGAAGACCTTCAAGGTCAAAGTGCTGCTGTTGACGCCGAAGGAACGTGAGTTCTTCCGGCATGGCGGCATCCTGCAGTATGTGCTGCGTCAGCTGGCCGCGAAGAAAGTGGCGTAGGTCCTCGTCACGCGCGCCGAGCGCGCGCGCATGAGTAGCGGAACGGCGCGGGAAACCGCGCCGTTTTCGTGTTCCAGATCATCCCGATTGCTCGCCGAATCTGCCACGGATACGCATGGCGTCGTGTTAGTGGCGCAAAGGTGTATCAGTCCTGCGTCCACTTGGCGTTATAGCAGCGCCACTTTCCGGATTCGCGCCGCCAGCCGGTCTCGAATTTCAGTGTCGCGGCACGGTCGGGAATCCAGCGCCCGCTCGAATCCGCAATATTCGCTTCGAAACCCGCCGTCGCACGATCACCCTGGACATCAATCTGGATGCCCTTGATGCTCACACCGATGGATTTCGCGCCCATCATCTGCATGCGCAGCAACCGATCCAGTTGTGCGCGGTCGAGCTCGTTGTTGCCAATGAAGTCCTGACTGATGTGGTCGAGCAGATCTGAACCGCGATGGGCTTCGACCGCTACTCCCGCCTCAACGATTGCGCCACGAATCGCCTCCGCATCGGGCTTGCGTGAGCACGACAGACATAGCAGGAACGCCATAGCGATCAATAGCCGGCGCATGCAATCCTCCTCAATGACCGATCCACGTTGCAATGCGGCTTGCCGCTTGTTCCGGGCTTGTGCTGCAATCGGCCGGAGCGCTCCCGCAATTCGCGTGCAGCGTAACGGAACCATACCGATTGCGCCCAGTCGCAGCGATGCGCTGCCGCCTTCGGACACAGGGGAACACGCATGACGACCGTACAACGTCCTTGGCTGGCCAGCTATCCCGCCGGCATTCCGGCCGAGATCGACCCGGGCCAATACCGCTCCGTGGCCGCCTTGCTCGAAGAATGTTGTGACCGCTTTCGACACCGACCCGGGTTCGCGAACATGGGTCGCACCATCACCTACGGCGACCTCGATCGACTCAGCTCAACCTTCGCAGCGTTCCTGGTCAACGACCTCAAACTCGTCAAGGGCGATCGCATCGCGATCATGCTGCCAAATGTGCTGCAGTATCCGGTAGCGATCATGGCCGCGCTCCGTGCCGGCCTGACCATCGTCAATACCAACCCGATGTACACGCCGCGCGAGCTGAAACATCAGCTGGTCGATTCGGGCGCAAGTGCGATCCTGGTGCTGGACAATTTCGCCAGCACGGTAGCCGGGGTGCTCCCCGACACGCAGTGCAAGCACGTGATCTGCACCGGCCTTGGCGACATGCTTGGCTTTCCGAAATCCGCGATCACGAATTTCGTCGTGCGGCATGTGAAGAAGATGGTGCCGGCGTATTCGATTTCGAACGCGATCCGCTTCAACGAGGCGCTCGGTCGCGGCACGCGCTCGAAACTTCCTAAGGTCGATGTCGGCCCGGACGATCTCGCCTTCCTGCAATACACCGGCGGCACCACCGGCGTTGCCAAGGGCGCGATGCTGACCCACCGCAACATGGTCTCGAACATGCTGCAGGCGTATGCGTGGATCAGCCCGAACACGCGTGAGGGCGAAGAAATCGTCATCACTGCGCTGCCGCTCTACCACATCTTTGCATTGACAGCTAACTTCTTGACCTTCGCGCGCATCGGGGGGTTGAACCACCTGATCACCAACCCGCGCGACATGCCGGGCTTCGTCAAAACGATCCGTTCGTTGCGCTTCACGGCCTTGACGGGCGTGAACACCCTGTTTGCCGGGCTACTCAATACTCCCGGTTTCGATCAGGTCGATTTTTCGCAATTGCGCATGACGCTCGGCGGCGGCATGGCCGTGCAACGTGCGGTTGCCGAACGCTGGAAGAAAGTCACCGGCTGTACCGTGGCGGAAGCCTATGGGCTGACCGAAACAAGTCCGGCTGCCTGCATCAACCCGCTCGACATTCCCGAGTACAACGGGTCGATCGGATTGCCGGTGCCATCGACCGATGTCTCGGTCCAGGACGACGATAGCCAGGTTCTGCCCATCGGCGATACTGGTGAACTGTGTGTGCGTGGCCCTCAGGTGATGAAGGGCTACTGGAATCGCCCGGATGAAACCGCGAAGGTCCTTTCCAGCGATGGATGGTTACGCACCGGCGACATCGCACGTATCGATGAGAAGGGTTTTGTCTATATCGTCGATCGCAAGAAAGACATGATCCTCGTGTCCGGATTCAATGTGTATCCGAACGAGATCGAGGACGTGGTCGCGCAACTTCCGGGCATCCTGGAAGTTGCAGCCGTCGGCGTACCCGACGAAAAATCAGGCGAAGCCGTAAAGCTCGTCATCGTGAAGAAGGATCCCAATCTCACCGAGGAAACGATCCGGGCCCACTGCAAGGCAAACCTGACGAACTACAAGCTGCCACGCTATATCGAATTTCGGGATTCTTTGCCGAAGACCAACGTTGGCAAGATCCTGCGACGCGAGCTGCGCGAGAGCGCCGCGCCGTCCACCGCAGTTGCTCCGTAGGCGATCGTCGGCTCCTGCAGCGTGATGCGGGGCAGGTCACGCTTCAAGCTGAATAGGGTTCGAGCCGATCAGCGTAGCCACCGAGCAGGTTCCAGAGCGGTATCTCCTTGTTCTCTGGAATGCGAGCATAAGCAAAACCGAGCTGATGCTCGGTGATGCGGGCAAGGCGTGCCTCGACGTGAATGTCGAGGGATTCACCAATCAGCATATCGAGTAGAAACAGATCGCCGACCGCACCGTTCCAGTGCTCCGGCTTGGCGACCAACACGCCGGTCGCGGAGATATCCTCGATCTCGCTGCTCCAAGAGTTGTGACCGCTGCTGATGAACACGGCCGAGCGGATCGTCATGCGTGCAGGCCGCAACCCCGCGCCCTCTGGTGTGTTGTTGGTCACATCCCCCCCCGGAAAAATCGCCTGAACGGCGATGACGAAGACATAGTACGGCGAATATTCACATGTGACACGAGTTGTCAATATTGAGGGAAGGTTGCGCTAGACTTTGGGCGATCGCCCCATTCCGGGGCGCTGTGTGCAGAGCGTCCTCCGCTCGGCTTGTGATCGGCGAGCGGCTTCCTTCAACAGGGGTACAGCCATGACCGCCATCGAAATGTTGCATCGTGACAATGACTATCGCTTGCTGCGCGCGCAGGAGGACCCGGTGGCAAATGCCTACTGGTGCTTCATGCACGCATCGCGCTTTCCGCAACCCAGCGGATACCGCGCCTGTTTCAGCCCGCAGCTCATCAAGGAAGTCCGTGAATTCCAGAAACGAACTTCGGACCGCCTGACCCTGCGAGCGACGAATGCAGATACCCGGCTCGCGCACATCGTGCTTGCGTCCGACGCCAATGTGTTCAACCTGGGAGGCGATCTCGACCTGTTCTGCCGCTTGATTCGCGCGCGCAACCGAGAGCATCTGCTCGCCTACGCCAGGCTGTGCGTCGAAGGGGTCTACGCGTTTCACGCACACCTCAATCGCAACGCGCACACGATAGCCTTGGTACAGGGCGACGCCTTGGGCGGCGGATTCGAAGCGGCCTTGTCCTGCCAGACGATTGTGGCCGAGAGTGGGGTCGGAATGGGCTTCCCCGAAGTGCTCTTCGACCTTTTCCCCGGAATGGGCGCGTATTCGTTCCTGTGTCAGCGCATCAGCCCGAAGGCTGCCGAAGAGATGATGCTGAACGGCACTGTCTATTCCAGCGACCAGCTGTACAAGCTCGGTGTCGTCGATGTGCTGGTTCCGCGCGGCGAAGGCGTCGCGGCCGTGAACGAGCGCATCCGCCGCAATCAACGCATCTCGCATGCGCGGGGAGCGATGGATCGCGTCCGGGAAATCTGCCGCCCGATCAGCATCAACGAACTCATGCAGGTCACGGAAGCGTGGGTGGACACGGCGATGCAGTTGGGGGACAAGTCTCTGCGAACGATGGAACGCCTGGTCAAGGCTCAGGAAAAACGCCCCACGCAGAAAGCGGAAACGTCGATCGCCATGACGGCTCCGGCTATTTACGCAGCGTCGAACTGAATGCGTCTCGCCTGAAAATCGTTTAGCGCAAGTCTGCATGATGCCGGATCACGATGATCGATCCGGCTCATTGCCGGCCTGCGCTGCAATGAACGGATCCTTCAGGGCCACACGTGCCATCTCGAGCTGCTCGCGAAGCTGCTGGACCCGCGGTTTCCATTCACGCGGAAGCTGCCAAGCACCGAGTTTCATCATGTCCGACGCTGCAGAGGCCAGACGATGAGCGCCCATATTGCCGGCCACACCTTTCAACGCGTGGCAATGGTCGCGCAGCTCATCCCAGCGCGCCGTCGCGCCGCTGCGCTCGATTTCAACGATAGCCTTCAGGGCATCGCGCAGGCACTCCTCGACGAAGAGCCCCACAAACCCCTGGCCCAACTGGAGCTCAGCGAGCTCTTCGAGGACGGCATGGGAAATCACGGAGTCTTCCTTCTCTGACTGGTCGTGTCCGCTGGATATTGCAGCGTGTTTCGGCTCCACATCTACGTGGCCAATCGCAACGTCAACCAAGGCTTCAAGTAGACGGTTCAGTGAAATGGGTTTGGTCAGGAACGCGCGGGCGCCGGCAAGTTCACATTCGCGAACCGTCGTTGCCGTCGCATCCGCGCTAAGCACGATGAATGGCGTAATCTCCTGCCCCGCCTGCATTACCCTGACTTGCTTGAGTACATCAAGGCCACTGATGCCAGGCATGTGCAAATCGATGATTACCGCGTCAAACCGTTCACTTTCGATCGCGCTCAACACATCCTCGCCATTGCGCACCGCATTGACGTGATGGCCCGCTTTCTCGAGCAGCCGACACAGCACGGTGATGTTGGCAGGTTGATCGTCGGCCACGAGCAAATGCAGCGATTTCACACGTGCGCGATGGCGCACGAAGGGATCGGCAAACGCAATCACGTTCTCACCTGAACGCGGCACTCGCGCGACTTCAGCGACCGCGGGATTCACGAGGAAGGGAATTTCGGCCCAGAAATGCGAGCCCTCTCCCTCGACGCTCTCGAAACCGATCCTTCCGCCAAGGAGTTCAGTCAGCGACTTGGCAATCGTCGTACCAAGGCCGGTGCCGCCGAAACGGCGCCCGTGTCCGGCATCTCCCTGCTCGAATGCCTGGAATATGCGCGGCTGTGTGCCGAGTGCAATGCCAATGCCGGTATCGCGCACCGAGAACATGAGTGAGGCGATGCCATCGGCTTCACTATTGCTGCGTTCGACCGTCACCTCCACCCGTCCACGCTCTGTGAACTTGATCGCGTTCGAGATCAGGTTGACCAGGATCTGGCGCAAATGGTCGCCATCGCCGTGCAGGTTTGCAGGAACCGAACGTCCAATGTTCACGTCGAACGCGACATTTTTGCCAGCAGCGACCGGCAACAGCATGACGTGAATGCCATCAAGAATATCGGTAAGCCGGAAGTCCGCTTCCGTGGATTTGAGCTTGCCGACTTCGATTGCCGAGATGTCCAGGACATCTTCGACCAGCGCCAACAGGGTCTTCGCCGATGCCTGGATCACCTCCGAGCACTCACGTTGTTCCGACGTCAACTTGGTCGTCGAAAGCAATTCCGACATGCCGACCACTCCATTCAGCGGGGTGCGGAATTCGTGGCTCATGTTGGCGAGAAAGGTGCTTTTCGCCGTGCTCGCACGGCGTGCTTCTTCGGTCGCGCGCGTCAACGCGCGCAACAGCGATGCGAGGTATAGCGGAATCGCGACCAAGCCAGCCAGGAGTCCCCAGGAAAGAGCCTGGTTGTGCTGCCAGAACGGCGTGCTGAGGATGACACCCAGGAACGAAATCGAAGCCAGCGCAACTGCGCCGAGCAGGTAGCTGGGTCCGTAGCGGAGGCCATTGCCGATGGTGACCCACAAATAGATGACATACAGCGGGGCCAGTTCCTGCCCCGACAGCGTCATGATTGCACCCATTGCTCCGTAGTCGGAAACCATTCCGATGATGCGCCGGGCGTGACTCGCCTGAGGGCGCATCGTGAGCCAGACCAGCAGCACAGCACCGACGATGCCCTCGCATAGGAGGTATTTTAGAGCCGTAGAAACGGCGAGCGCATGGTCGGTTGAAACCGTCGCCACGCCCAGCAGGTAGGCAAGGAACAGACAGACGATAACCAGGCGCACGATCGCCTGCTCGTGTTCGCTGTCAGGTCTGCCGGCATAACGCAGCTTGAGGCTGGCGATTAACGGTGGCATAGATGAATCCGTTCGCGTTCATTGCCGCCGACATTCGCTTCATTCACCCGGCCCAACACCACCGGGCGCCAGCTTGGCGTGCAGTATTTCGAGAATACGCGGTTGATTGGCGAGTAAGACATCGACACAAGCAGGATCAAAAAGCGTGCCACTGTGGGTATTCATGTAACTCAGTGACTCTTCCAGGCTCCACGCCGGTTTGTAGGGTCGCTCCGACGTCAATGCATCGAACACGTCCGCGACCGCAACGATACGCGCCGGCAAGGGGATCTCGGTTCCTTTCAGTCCATCCGGATATCCACTGCCGTCCCAGCGCTCGTGGTGCCGCAACGCGATCAGCGCGCCCATCTGCACAAAACGACTCTGGCTGTCGCGCAGGATCTCGTAGCCGATCAGCGGGTGCCGACGCATCACCGCAAACTCCTCGTCCATCAGGCTACCGCGCTTGAGCAGAACAGTATCGGGAATACCAATCTTGCCGATATCATGCAGCGGCGCGGCCGAAACCAGCGTACGCACCTCGTCTTCGGGCAGGCCCATGCCCTCGGCGATGATCTCGGCATAGTGCGACATGCGTAGCAGATGGATACCCGTTCCCAGATCGCGGTACTCGATAGCCTTGGCGAGGCGGTAAAGGGTTTCGCGTTCGCGCTGCTCGACTTCCTGCAG
>JBDSFA010000120.1:0-2809 GCA_039919785.1 Dokdonella sp.
GCGTAAGACGCAAGCGATGCGCGCAGCTCGACTTCGGCGCCGGTAGTGTCACCACTGTCGCGCAATACCCGACCAAGATATTCGTGGGCCAGCGCCACCGATTCAGCGCTTTCGCCCTTCGCTTCCCGGGCTATGGCGAGCGCCCTGCGATCGAGGACCATGGCTCCGGCAAGATCCTTGCGCAGGCGGCTTACCTCGCCCAGAAAGAGCGCGTTGGAGAAATCGCCCTTGATCCCGCGCTCTTCATCCATCTTTCGAACTTCCAACAACGCGCTTTCCGCGCGATCGAGTTGACCCTTCAGCAAATGCACATTTCCGAGACCGGCAATCGCGACGTTGGCGCCGTCGAAATCACGGCCGTAGTTCTTTTCCCAGATATGCAGCGATTCGGCGAACGCGGCTTCGGCTGCTGGCAGGTCGGGAATCTCGATCAGCGTCGCGCCCAGATTGAGTAGCGTCCCCGCCACCGCAGGATTGTCATCGCCCAACTGTGTGCGCTGGGAATCGACGACGCTTTGCAGGATCTCTCGCGCATGCCGGTAGTGACCGAGGTGGTAGTGCGTGAGGCCGAGCGCACCCAGTTGCGTCAACGTGCGTGGGTTGTCGGCACCCAGCGTCTTGGTTGCGATATCGACGCCCCGTTCCGTTTCGACCAGCGCTTGCGCGTAGCGCGAGCGCGAACGCAGCAGCATGCCGAGGTTGCCGTGCAGCAATGACGCGCGCGGACCGTCGTCTCCATAGACGCGTTGCGTCAGGCGCAACGCTTCGCGGTAGTCTGCCTCGGCGCGATCCAGCGATTTCAGGCCCCAGTCGACGTTGCCGGCCGTCCATGCGATGTCGCCGCGTTGCTGATCGTCGATGTCGGCGTGCATGGACAACGCCGACGCAGCATCCGCGTAGATCTTCGCCTGCGTATAGTCGCGCAGCGAGACAGCAGCCTTTGCCTGCGCATCCAGCGCGCGCAGGCGTTCGACCAGATATTGCTTCGGCATTCCCTGCAGCAGAGTCGAAGCCGCTGCCGCGTGCGCGACGGCAGCTTTCAGATCGCCCAGTTCGCGCAAGGTATTGGAGTAATCGATTTCAACCGACGCGACCCGCGGCGACGTCGGGTTGTCCGCCTTGAGCGCATCGAGCGCGCTCGCGTCGAGTGAACGTGACTCCGCAAACAAACCGAGCTGGTTGTAGATGCGTCCGAGTACAGCGCGCAATTCACCGGTCAGCACCGGATCACCTGCGCTGCCGTCGTCGATCTTCCTTGCACCGCGGTCGAGGAGTTCGCGCGCGCTGATGTCCCGGCCCTTGGTCTCGTTCGGATCCACGGCCGTGAACAGGCCGAACAGGAAATCCTTCACTGCCGCCGTGGTTCGTGCCTCGCGCGCAGCCACGCGGACCTGCCAGCCGACGACAGCGGCAGACGTCATCACCAGTATTGCCAGCGCAAGGCCGACACCCACACCAAGCCGATGGCGAAGGCCGAACTTGCGCATGCGGTACATCATGCTGTCAGCGCGCGCCGACAAGGGCTCGTGCGCAAGATGGCGGCGAATGTCGTCTGCGAATTCCTGCACGCTGGCATAGCGCTCGCGCGGATTCTTCTTGAGCGCTTTCGCCACAATCAGATCGAGATCGCCGCGCAGGCTCCGGCGCAGTCGATCCGGCGTGGCGCAGCGCGCAGCCGCAATCTGTGTTTCGACTACCGCACTTCCTGCGAGGTCGGTCATTCGACGTGGTTCCGCCTCCACCACGGCGCGTGCCAGCTGCAACGGTCGCAGACCGTCGCCATGCGGACCGTGGCCCGCCAGCAGTCCACACAGGATCACGCCGAGCGCATACACATCGGTGGCTGTCGTAATGAGTCCGCCGGTGATCTGTTCCGGGGCCGCGTAGCCTGGCGTCATTGCGCCGCCCGCTTCGCTGGTCAATTGTGCGGATGCGTCCGCTTCCGATTCGAGCAACTTGGCGATGCCGAAATCGAGCAGCTTTGCCGTTCCATCGGGTAGCACGAGAATATTGCATGGCTTGAGGTCGCGATGCACGATGAGGTTCGAGTGCGCATAGGCGACCGCGGCGCACACCTGCAGGAACAACTGCAGGCGCGCGCGCAGGTCGAGCCGACGTTCGTCGCACCAATCGTCGATTCGCTCACCGTCAACGTATTCGAGCACCAGATAGCGCTGACCGTCGAGCGCAAATCCCGCGTCGAGCAGCATGGCGATATGCGGATGCGAGAGACGCGCGAGGATGCGGCCTTCCAGCGCGAAGCGCTCGTTGGCGTGTGCATCGCAGAGGACTACGCGCAGCATCTTGATTGCCGCTCGCCCCTGATGCAGTCCGTCGCAACGGCGCGCCAGCCAGACCTGACCCATACCGCCGGCGCCGAGCGAACGTTCCAGTTCCCAATTTCCGATGCGCTGGCCAGGACCTTCATCGTCGTCCGGATTCGTCGCAGGCAGCAAGCCTGCGACATCCTCGATTGCACCGCCGGATAGAAAGCTTGCGCGGTGCGCGCGGTCGTCGGCCTGGATCAGCGCGAGTAGCCGGCGATGCACGTCGGGACGATCGGCGCGGGTACCGTCGAGCAGTTGCGCTTGCGCCGACTCTTCCAGCTCGAGCCACCGTTCAAACAGCGCATAGGCGTCGCGAGCCGATTCCGACTGCGCGCCCGGAGCGTTCACTGCGGAGCTTTGCCGATCGCGTCGAAAAGGAATGCGCGCGCCTTGCGCCAGTCGCGCTTGATCGTCGGCACCGAAACATCGAGCAATGCGGCGATCTCTTCCTCGGTCATGCCGCCGAAGTAGCGCATCTCGAC
>JBDSFA010000324.1:0-7713 GCA_039919785.1 Dokdonella sp.
GGGTGCAACCTTCGTCCTTCGCCATCTGGCGAATGTTGTTGCCGTAGTCGAAGGTCGGGATGCCCTGTGCATGGAACGCCAGCATCGCCTCGACATGCACGCGCATCGATTTCTTCGCGGCGTCGCGCGTGCCGTCCGGGTCGCTCTTGCGACGCTCGAACCATTGCGCGACGGTCCAGCCGATCGGCAGGTAGCCGTTGACCGGATCGTGTGCGCTGGTCTGGTCGGTGACGGCGTCGGGTTTTACGCCGCGTTTGACGAGTTCCGGAAGAATGTCGGCGGCGTTGCCGAGCAGCGCGATCGATTTCGACTCTCCGGCTTTGGTGTATTTCGCGATGCGTGCGAGTGCGTCGTCGAGATCGGTCGCCTGTTCATCGACATAGAGCGTGCGAATGCGCATGTCGATGCGGTCCTGCTGGCATTCGATGTTGAGGCTGCACGCGCCGGCAAGGCTCGCCGCGAGCGGTTGTGCGCCGCCCATGCCGCCGAGGCCGGCGGTGAGAATCCATTTTCCTTTGAGCGAACCGCCGTAGTGTTGGCGTCCCATCTCGACGAAGGTTTCGTAGGTGCCCTGCACGATGCCTTGCGAGCCGATGTAGATCCACGAGCCGGCCGTCATCTGGCCGTACATCATCAGGCCTTTCCGATCGAGTTCGTTGAAGCACTCCCAGGTTGCCCAGTGGGGCACGAGGTTGGAGTTGGCGAGCAGCACGCGCGGCGCGTCCTTGTGCGACGGGAACACGCCGACCGGTTTGCCGGACTGGATCAGCAAGGTCTCGTCGTCATTCAACTCGCGCAAGGAACGCAGGATCGCATCGAAGCATTCCCAGTTGCGCGCGGCGCGGCCGATGCCGCCGTACACGACCAGTTCGGCCGGGTTCTCGGCGACCTCCGGATCGAGATTGTTCTGCAACATGCGGAACGCGGCTTCACTGAGCCAGCTCTTGCACGAAAGCTCGGTGCCGCGCGGGGAGCGGATGATGCGGGCGGTGTCTTTGCGGGTGAAGGCGTTCATCGCATGTCTCCGGAAGGCAGGCGGCGATTATAGGAGCCTGCGCGGTCCGCCCGAAGCCGCTGTGGCGATCGATGGACGCCGTCATGTCCCTTTCCGCGACGGATTGCGTATTGTGTCCATAACAAGGGCGCGTCCGCTGTCCTCGACGAGGGGTTCTGCATGAAACAGTTGTGGCTTTCCGCGGCACTGGCCGCTGCGCTGGCAAGTCTGGTCTCCCCTGCCCTCGCCGGCACCTTCACTTATCACGGCAACCTGCAGGACGCAGGCATAGCCGCCGAAGGCAGCTACGACATCGAGTTGACGCTGTACTCAGCACCCATTGGCGGCCACGTACTGGGCGGACCGCTGACGCTGTACGCCGTGCCGGTACACGAAGGCAGTTTCAGCAGCAATGCCGATTTCGGCCAATCGATCGATGCATCGGCACAGGCCTATGTCGCCGTAAAGGTGCGCAGGGCAGGTGCCGGCGATTTCATCGCGCTGGGCGAGCGAGCGCCCGCTGCGCCAGATGTCGGCGGTGGTTGCCCGGGCTCATGGTCGCTTGATGGCAACAGCGGCAATCCGTTCGGCAGCTATATCGGCACCGCGGATGCGCAAGACTTGTTTATCAAGGCCGGTGGCGTCACGCGCATGCAGCTATCGGCATCGACGTATGCAGTGAGCATGTCCAGGGCCGCGATGAACGCGACCAGCGGCAGCTCCTCGACCGCGGTCAGCTACGCCAATGCCGCCAAAGGCACCAACTCGTTCGCAGGTGGCTACTCGGCCGGTACGAATTTCGATGGTTCGTTCGTATGGGGCGACCACCCCGCTGTGATTCACTACATCAACGACACTGCCGCGAACCAGTTCATCGTGCAGGCTGGCGGTGGCGTTGCGATCAACGGCGCGCCCAAGTTGTCGAGTACGGAGTTGTCGATCTATCCAAGCATGAGCAACGGCAACGACGCCTCCGAAATCTTCATGGGTCAGACGGCCCATACCGGTGGCATCCTGTTCACCACGAGCAATTCGCAAGGCCCGACGACGAATGATGCACAGCTGACGATCGACCAGTTCAACGGTTCTGCGCTGAACAACCTCATGTCCTTGACCAAGGGCGGCATCGGCCTGTTCGGTAGCGCGTCCTTCGGCTCGGCGTTGGCCATGCGTCCGAGCGGGATCGCGGATCAGGTCTCCTTCGACATGATCAATGGAGCCATCGCGACCTGGGACTTCCAGGTTGATTCCAATGGCAATTTCCATATCTTCACTGTAACGCCCACGCACGTGAACAACAGCATTTTCGACCTCGGCTCCACTGGCGACCTCAACGTCTACGGCAGCGCCTCGAAGCCCGGCGGCGGCTCGTGGTCGGTGTTTTCGGATCGTCGCGTGAAACAGGACATCGCACCGATTGACGGCGCCGTCGACACCTTGCTGAAACTCAATCCGGTGAGTTTTCGGTATACCGCGGCCTATCGCACAGCGACCGCCAATGTGCCGGATCAGACCTATCTGGGTTTCATTGCGCAGGACTATGCGGAGGTCTTTCCGGAAGCGGTCAGCCGCACGAACGTGCGCGTGCCGGGCGCGAAGGACGACGAACCGCGCGTGCTGGCGCTTGATCCGAATCCGGCGTTGATTACCACGGTCGCCGCGGTGCAGGAATTGGCGCTGCAGTCGCGTGACCGCGATGCCGAGGTCGTCTCGTTGCGCGCGGAAAATGCGAAGCTGCGGTCCGACCTCGATGCGCTGACTCAGCGGCTGGATGCGATCGAAAGCACAAAGGCGCGGTGACATGGGCGCACCCTATTGCTCGAACTTCGTCCGGCCGTGCGTGCGCGGGACGGTCGCCGCGATATTGATGGCGTGGCTTGCGATGCCATTTGCGCACGCGGCGCCGGCATCGCTGAAGCTGAGCGGATCGGCGGCACTCAAAACCGATCAGCCGAAACAGCAAGGCGATGCGTTTGCGCTCAAGGCTTATCTGACTCCGCGAACGGCGGCGTCCGCATCGACGCCGGTGCAGGAAGGCGGCGCGTTCGCGATGATCGGCAAACTGGCAGCCGTGCCGCTGATCTGCTACGGCGACACGATCTTCCGCGACGACTTCGATGGGGATGGTTTCTGACCTGGTTGACGCGTGCTTGCGCGCGCGGTGCGCTGCATGGCTCTCGCGCCGTCCGTCGCTCCTCTCATCAGGCGTCCTTTGAGATCGATGGCGATTTTGGCCACCTTCGCGGCAGCGCATTCATCGCGTTCGTAGTCGGGCGAAGGTAAAAATCGCCCGTGCTAGCATCGCTGATCGATAGGAGCATGCGATGCTGCGTTGGCTTGCGGTCGGCGGTCTGATGCTTGGCGCGTGTCCGCCGATGGCGCACGCACTCGATGGCGACGCCGATCCAACTTTTGGCATCAACGGCCAGGTCACGATCACGCGGCCGAATCTGAAGTTCCCGGCCACCACCGCGCCGACCGGCGATCTCGCCTTGCTCCCCGATGGGCGCTACCTGTGGGCGCAACCGCTCGGCGACGGCAGCCTGTGGGTGGGCAGAGCGTTCCGCGATGGTTCGCCAGACACGGGTTTCGGTAGCGACAGTAGTGGCCGCGTCACGCTGACGGCATGCACCGCGTTGCGTGCGGCGAATCTTGTCGCAAATGCAGATGGCGGCGCTGTCGTGTGGACCGGTGCCTGCCTACTGCGACTGACCGCCAACGGAAGTATCGACGCGACGTTCGGTGCGGGGCCGCAACCGCCGGCGGGACTGCGTTCGGGTGGACTCGTGCGCGACAGCAGCGGACGCTTTGTGCTCGCCGGCAGTTCCGCGCAGAACTGGCTGGTGTATCGCTTCGATGCGAACGGTGTGGCGGATGCGACGTTCGGCACCGCGGGCGCTGTCGAGGTCAACGTGCCCGCGACCAACAACGTGCGCGAGTTGCGCACCGTCTCCGTGCGCAGCGACGGGCACATCCTCACCGCGGGCTCGCGTGGCAATACGCATGGGCCGAATTTGGTGGTGGTGCAATTGCAGGAAGACGGCTCACTCGATCCTGCGTGGAATGCCAACGGCATTGTCGATATCACGGCACCGAATGGTTTCAGTTCGGCGTATGCCAATGCAATCGCCGTCGATGAGGATGGCAGTCTCGTGGTCTCGGGCATGGGCAGCAATGGCGTGGTGAACTGCTGCATGCTGCTCGCGCGCTTCGATACGGCGGGTCAGCTGGTGCCTTCGTTCGGCCTGCGTCTGTTCCAGCTCGCCGGTGCGCCCAATCTCTTTCCGTTCTTCGAGCAACGCGACGGCCTCGCGTTGCTGCCCAATCATCGCATCATGATGGCGACGATTTCCTTTCCGTTCACCGCGCCGTTCGGGCATCGCACGCAGTACACTCTGGTGCGCACGTTCGCCGATGGCGAAGTCGATGCGAGTTTCGGTCATGGCGGCTGGAACAGTTTCACGATCGCAGATCCTGTTGCCGCAGGGCAAACCGGCGACTACGAGCAGGGGCATGCGATTGCGTACGAACGCGACAGCGACAGCATGCTCATCTTCGGGCGTACGTTCTTCGAGGACAACTCGACCGGTGACGATTACGTCAGCCTCGTGCGCTCGCGCTTCGACTTGATCTTCGCGGATGGGGTTGATCGTTGATCCTTGTTGAAGAGCATCGCGGCTGAAGCCGCTCCCACAAGTGCTTTAGCCCTCGCCTTCAAGGGGATCGCGGCTGAAGCCGCTCCCACAGACCGTTGCCCCCACAGATGTTGCTCCGACAGGTGTTGCTCGCACCACCCGCAAAGTGCACATTTGCCAGATTGCGCCAAACGGTTAGGATGGCGAATCCTGCACCGCCATTCGGGCGCAGGCCACAGCGGAGATCCGCAGTGCACCGACCGTTTGCGTCGACCGTGGTGGCATGCCTGTTCGGGGGTTCGTTCGCGCTAGTCGCCCAGGCGGACTTGCCCGCTCCTGCGCTGCCGCGATGGACGATTGCCCAACACCCCGACGACGCGAACAAAAATGCGGCGTCCATCGTGCGCGGCGACATGGACGCGGATGGGGATTGCAGACAAGCAATTCATCGAAGCCGCGGCGGCCGGCGTACGCCACGCCGGCCTCGTTGATCGCATGCACATGCTCGCGAACTTCAACTTCATCGACTGCTTCCGCGCGCCCTGCGCCTGCCGATTGATACGCAACGTTCAGCCGGTTCGGTGAAGCTGCCGCCGATCGATTTGCAGACACTGATCGCCGAATGCATTGACGATTACAACCGCTCGCGCCAGAACACCGCGTCGAAGGCTTTCAATGTCGCTGGGGACGATCGCGATGTTGCTGACCTGCTCGCCCAGGCGCGCGAGCGCCTCGGTGTCGACGTGATGCCGCGAGCCGGCAGCGGCGACTACGCGCCGAATCCGAAGACGATCCTGCCCGCGGATCTCCAATTCAGTCCGGGTTTGCGCAAGGTCGGGCGACTTGCACTGACTCGCTGATTTTCCGAAGGAACTTGGCCGCGGATGCGTCCGCGGTCGTCTCTGTGGGAGCGGCTTCAGCCGCGATGCTTCTTGACCCTGTGAAACGAAGCAAGGGCATCACATCGCCGGTGCTTGAAGAGCATCGCGGCTGAAACCGCTCCCACAGCCAGTTGCTCCTACAGGTCAAACAGGTCCGCGGGTTCGATGGAATGCGAGTCGCGCTCCTGTGCGGTCAGGCTCGCGGGCACGTCGTCGCTTGTGCCGCGACCAATGTCGCGATGTCGGCGGCCGTCGCCGG
Source organism: Dokdonella sp. (assembly GCA_039919785.1). GTDB lineage: Bacteria > Pseudomonadota > Gammaproteobacteria > Xanthomonadales > Rhodanobacteraceae > Dokdonella_A. The sequence goes on from JBDSFA010000324.1 coordinate 5,770, forward strand.
CTTCGGCGGTGCGCCCGCGCCGTCGAACAGCACGCGCCATTGGCCGTCAGTGTCCTTGATCCAGGTCGAAGTGTATTTGCTGATCGAATATCGCTGCTTGGTGTTGGGATCGAGATCCTCGGTCCACGCCGGGCCGGATGACAGCGCGATGTTCGGATCGCCGCCGATCGAGACGAAACCCGGATGCCAGCGCAGCGAAAACTTCTTGCCTTCGATGATTTCCTTCCAATGCTCGACGACCGCGGCGCGACCGCGCACCGGCGCCGGACTGCCCGCACCAAACACGGTGCCGCTGTGGATATGCGTCGCGAACGCAGTTGCGTCATGCGCTTCGACGGTTTTTGAAAAACTCAGCTCGCGATTCCAAACCTCGCACTCGGCAGCACTCATGTGCACCGGCGCGGGCGCACTCGCGGGCGCAGCCTTGGGCTCATCCGCGAGCGCTGCTGTACTCAGCATCGTCAACGCGATTGCAGCGATCACCGTCTTCATCGAACTCTCCGTCGTGCAGGCAAACCGCGTGCATCGGTGCAACACGGTGCTACGCCACGAAGGCGAGCGAGCGAATCCTTGGGCATGTGCCCCGGTGTGGCAAGACAGCCGCTGTCGGTTTGCGCCGGGGCGCGCCAAATATTCGCTGACTTGCGCGGCATTGGAGGTGGGAACACTTCAGACGCGATGCGGGTTGTTTCGCGAACGACACCATCCCCACCCAACTCCCCCGGCCCTCAGGCACAGCCTTCGGGCGTTCATCGGTGCGCGGACCAGTGGTCCGCAAACGCACCTCTTCACCCCCTTGAACGAGAGGGCTAAAACAGGCTGCCTTTGAGTCCTCCGCTTTAAGGGGAAGGCTGAAGCGCGCTGCTTTGAAGTCCTCCCCTTCACGGGGAGGATTTAGGTGGGGATGGTGCTCTCGACCATCAGCATCGCGGGTTCGCCGCTCCCGCATTGCGCAGTGGCGCTACCACGCGCGCTGATACTGTTCGGGCGGTTCTATCTTCGTGCCAAGTTCCTGCGCAGCGCGGCGCGGGAAATACGGATCGCGCAGCATCTCGCGCGCGAGCAGTACGAGGTCGGCATCACCGCGCTCGATGATGGCATTGGCCTGCTTCGCGTCAGTGATCAGGCCGACGGCCGCGGTCGCGATGCCGGCGTCGCGACGAATGCGCGTTGCAAACGGCACTTGATAACCCGGTGCAACCGGTATCTTCGCGTGCGGAACGGCGCCACCTGAAGAGCAGTCGATGAGGTCGACGCCATCACTTTTCAGCCAGCGCGAAAGCTCGACGCATTCGTCGATGTCCCAGCCGCCTTCGGCCCAGTCCGTCGCCGACACGCGCACGAACAACGGATGCGCTGCTGGCCAGACTTCGCGCACCGCTGCGACGACTTCCCGCAGCACGCGCGCGCGGTTGGCGAGCGAACCGCCATACGTGTCCACGCGATGATTCGTCAGCGGCGACAGGAATTCGTGCAGGAGATAGCCGTGCGCGGCATGGATTTCGATGACGGCGAATCCCGCATCGCGCGAGCGCATGGCAGCCGCGCGAAAATCGGCAATGACCTTGCCGATACCGGCAGCGTCAAGCGCGACCGGCATTGTGTAGTCCTCGGCGAAGGCCATCGCGCTCGGCGCAACCGGCGTCCACGCGCCGCTCGCAGCGTTCAGCGCCTTGCCGCCGCGCCACGGTACCTCCGTGCTCGCCTTGCGTCCCGCATGCGCGAGCTGGATACCGGCGACTGCGCCCTGTGTGGAAATGAACCTGGCAATGCGTGACCACGCCTCTTGCTGCACGTCGTTCCAGATGCCGGTGTCTCCGGGCGAAATACGACCTTCATCCGATACCGCGGTCGCCTCGGTGAATACCAGGCCTGCGCCACCCACTGCGCGACTGCCCAGATGCACGAGATGCCAGTCGTCGGGTACGCCATCGACCGCGGAGT
>JBDSFA010000127.1:0-10477 GCA_039919785.1 Dokdonella sp.
CGATGGAGCACGCCAGTCCCCTCGATCCCAAGGCCGGCGATCAGATGGCCCCCAGGGGCAGTCGTGTGCTCGCGCTGCCCCGCCGATCGCCAGACTACGAAGCTCTGTTCGTTAGCGAACGGAATACGCTTCAGACAACATGCACTATCGCTCATGAAGGACCCCTTCTGCGGGAAAGTCACCGTCCCCCGCTCACATTGCGCGTTCCCTATCCGAGAGCCGTCATGCCCCTGTCCTGGATTTCCACTGCTGCAGCCTTGCCGCTTTCGGGCGCGTCTATCCTGTTCGTGCTCGATCACCGCGAGGGGCCGATGAATGGGACATACACCCAAGGCGTATTCCATTCGCGCTGGAGCGACTACGACGTTGATAACGTTCGTCTGTGGCGCGCTTCGAGTATGAACGCGGTTGCTCCAGTGACGGCCACCAATCCGCAACGTCAGCGTTCGATGGGCGCATTGAATTGGCTGTTCCGGCGGTTGCAGGGACATCACGCCGTCGTATCCGTAGCGGACCCGCTCGAACCGCTCAAATCACGCTCAATGTCTGTGCATCCTGTGGAGGCGCCGCACAATGCCGGGCGGCGCTCGAACAGCAACCAGATGTCATCATGAATGACGTGGGTGCGGCGCCACACGGCCTCGAGTCGCCATCCGGCTCGACGATGTGCGCGGCGATGCACGTCCGCCACGACCTCGAATGCTCGACTGTCATTTTCGTTCGTGCATTAGCCACTGCATGGGATCATTCCAGGCGTATATGAAGAACCTTCCCATCGGCTCTCTTCACGGCGATCTCCGATTGATCGCGGATCGTATTTGCAAAACAGTCGCCGACTCGATGCTGATGGTCTGGGTGAGTGATCGCGCTGAAGTTTTCGCGGGAGCCGGGAATATTGAACGCGATATCGCCCTGCACTGCATCGTGGGTACCTACAGCATGGGTATGCAGGTGAACGATGTACTCGACGACCTGCAAGAAGCGCTGCGCGAGCGGGACCGTATCGGTTTGCTTGACTGAATGAGGGATGCGATGAAGCATCCGCTTAGAGCTTCAGTTGGATGGCGGATATCGGCGCATGACGCGTTGTTGATGGAGATGCAGTTGCGCCAGCTTGCGCCAGCCGACCGGCGCGTAGCCACGTTTGCGGTTGGATTCGCCTATCGCAAAGAGCTTGCGCTGCTTGGCAAAAACGATGCGATAGACATCCCGGATCGAGTATTTCGGATCCCACGCGTGGACCGCTTCCGAGCCCGCACCGTTGACTTCCATGATGGTGAATTCACCGCGTTGCAAGGCTTGCAAGCTGCTGTAGCGCACATCAAAACGTCCGACAAGGAACACCCCCATGTCCCGCGCAACCGCATCGACCGTCGCCACCAACGCCGGCGTGGCGAAGTCGGTGCCGTCCTCATAGTGGCCGCCAACCCGCGTCGATGCGACGGTTGAGAGGCGCACCGTTTCCCCAACGAATGGAATTCGTTGCGGATCGTAGCGGCATTCGTGCAAGGGGTTTTTCGTCGCGCGTCGCAAGCGCGGATCGCGATCAATCAAGGCAGACACCGTATCGATGCCATTGCCGATGACGCTGGGATAGTGGCGCAGAAGGATGCCGATCAAGTGACCATGCTTCGCGTCCGGCTCGCGCATGTAGAACAAGCCGGCCTCGCCAGGGTCGGCGAGGTAGCGTTGCAGAAGGAAGGTTTCTCCGTGCGGAAACCGCTGCAAGTAGTCGACCAGATCAGCTTCTGAGCTCAGCAATCTGACGCCGTAGCCACACCAGCCGAGGTCCGGCTTGGCAACGATCGGGAAAGCGAGCATCGCATCGTTCATGCGCTGGATGACGGTGGGTGCATCGAGTCCTAGGTCATTCCGCACGCCGATGAAATCCGCCGTCATGGAGCGCGCCTTCGCCCCCATGGTCGCGAAATACTCGAGCTTGCCGTCACCGACCATGCCGCCGGACGTGATCTGCGGGTTGGCCGATGAAGGCAGGCTGATGCAGCGATAGCGGATGCCGAGCCAGATCCATTGCGCCACCATCGGAATCAGATTCAGCCATTTGGGCAGCTGCTCGAAGCGACCGACGCTGGCGGCACGAACCGTTTGCACGGCGAGTGGTTGCTCAGCGAGCATCGATCACCTCGTAATGGATCGGCTTGTAGGTGAAGTTGTTCGACTGGCCCGCCGAGCAGGCCGTCAATCCGATCACAAGATCCATGCAGGCTTCGAACACAATGAAGTCGCCGGCTCGGCTCAGGGGTGGTTCGACCCGAAGCTGCCCTGTCTGTGCGTCGATCGGAACGTTCATGAAGATGTTGAAGGCGGTCGGGATTGCGTCGGCGGCAATCCCGTACGGCGCCAGCGCAACGGCCAGATTGCCGAAGCACCCGCGGTGTGGTTCGGAGTCACCATACAGAATACGGAACATCTCGGCCGAACAAGGCGTCAGCAGGAAATCGTGGCGGCCAACCGTGTCCTCGACAATCTTGAGCAACACATTGCTGCGGTTCGAATAGAGGCTGTGACCTTTGCTCAGGTAAATGCAGCTGGCGTAGTCGAGACTGCGACCCGATGACAACACTTCCCTCACATCATCCCGGTTGTAGGCAAGCAAGTCGGCTACCTGTTCGCCCAAGGGGTCAATGACGCGCAACTGCTGTCCGCGCATGAGCTCGAAGGCAACGCCTGAACGGGGCGGGATCTCACGATGCATCGCAATGTGCCCCGCGCTGCAGGGAAAAAGGACATTGCCAACCTGCGTCGACCGTTCGTCCGCTGTATTGGCGCGCCTCGCTGGTTACCCCGTGGGCCGCGAGCATGGGGTTGCGTGACCCGCTGTAGGCCACGTCACGCAGGCCAATGGCTTCGCGCAGCTTTTCGTAGCGACCGTCTTCGCGAAGCGCTTCGAATTGGCTGTGCAGGTTGAATACCAATGCCGCACAACCAAACCGCCTCGCACGCCGGCTTGCGCCCGGATGCAGTCCGACCACGTAGAACGCGCGGCCGCCAATGCTCATGCTGAAGTCGGCCGAGTTTGGATCCGAGCTGACTGCGCGATCCCATTCGTGATGGCGCATGTCGATTGCATGAAATGCGGCTAGACGTTCCCAGAGTTTGTTCTCGAACTGCTTTTCATCCAGTCGCGGCGTTTTCTCGAAGAGGACGGCCATACTGACGAACATGGCATCACGTGCCGTCTGCGCCGCGAAGTCCTGCAACTGACGAACGATTCTGCTGTCATCCGCAGCCGAACGCAGATCGGCCGCGACGATAAACTGCAAGGCATCGTGCGCCGCTGCGGACTTTGCGCCCACGCAGGGGAAGGAGGATTCTTCGATGCGTGATCGAAAATCGACCATGGATGCGTCGTGCGAGAATCGGTTCATTGAGAAGTCGGGCTTCAAACGTCGAGCAAGTGTGCGCAGCGGGCAGATGTACAGCGCATGAGTGTATCGCCAACATGGCTGGCCAAAAAACCCAGTAAGGCACGCCCAGCGATGGTGTCGGAGACAATTTTGAACCCGCTCGCGCGGATTTCGCATCGACACAGTGTTTTGCATCGGTCACGAACTATGGCCGAGCCAACCGAATTCTCATGGCCAGGGATGTCGAATTCTGGCGCACTCGAACGTCGCCTCATACAGCAACGCGTATGACGACGACGGAACCGTCAATCACAAATTGCTGGCGCGCTAACAGCGCAAGGCCGCGAAAATCGTCGACCAAGTCGAGTGCCCTGACCATGACTCGCCGATGCTCCACGCGCCCTTCGACGTCGTCCTCGAAGCCATCGCGAGCGGACGTCGCGGACTCATCCGCCTGCATCGCTCAGACGACATCGACGACGAAACCCTGTACGAACACGAACGGAATCTCTATCTAGAAGAGCTGAGTGCGATTTCGGCGAAGGCGTGAGGCTGCGCGCCGCCCGGCGTTTTCGTGCCGAGCGGAAGGCCGCATACGCCGTTGTGCAAAAGTGGCCGTAAATAGCCACCTTCATCCCTTCATCCCTTCGTCCATTTTTCCCGCGGACATCCCCCCGTTCACGGCATTGCATACCTAACCACGGCCGCTTTTCCATCGAACGCCCACAGTTCTTCGCCGTCATTGCCGTCGACGAAAAACACGTTGCGTGGAGGATGGGCGGCATCCGGTTTGAAGCGCGACAGCAGCTTGCCGTGCAGATCGGTGACGATGACCGTCGTCCCCATTTGGTTGATGTCTGCACTGGCGACAAACGCGAGCCGCTGGCCATCATAGGCAATGCTGCCCGGCAGCGACTGCGCGCCACTGGGTGCCGGCCAAGCCTCTGTCGGCGTGCCGTCGGCAGAATAGAGGGCGACAGTTCCGGCGCCGTCAACGCTGCGTAACTGCGCCATCTGCACCGCCACACTGGCTGAGAGCAGTGCGAGTGAACCATTCGCTGCCACGGCTGCCGGCCCCGGTTGGAGCAGCCAGTGTCGCTGCGCATCGCGTTCGAAACGGTTCACGACCGTGCCTGCGGAATCTACGAGATACACGCTGTCGTATGCGACCACCCAACGGCGCGTTGCAGCGGGTTGTGCGATCCAGGTCTGTGCAGTGCCATCCATGCCGAGCGATTCAATTCCGACCCGGGAACCATCCGGTGCGTAGTGGACATACTCGGGCCTGGAACCCATGCCGCGCTCGCGCTCGACGTATACATCGCCGGCATCGGAGACCGTCACTGCCGGTAATGTCAGGCGGCCGTTGTAGTCGCCAACATCCGGATGATAGACGCGCACTCGCCGACCCTGCGCGTCGAATGAATGCACGGCGCCGGTGCGCTCATCCACGGCATAGCTCGTTCCCTTCTGGGTCGCGGTGAAGCCGGCGACACTGCCCAGCTTATCCGTATCGGGGCGTGAGCCAAGCACGCGATCGACTTTGCCGTGAGCATCCAGCCGCAGCAGCGCATCGCCATCGCTCGTCCACATGCGCCCGTTTGAGTCAACTTTCACGTTGCCATGGAGATCGAACTTGCGCCCGTCCGCATACGCGGGCTCAAACGAATTCGTCACTTTGCCTTCGAGGTTCATGCGCACCACAGGCGGGTTTCCTTTGAAATCGTGCACGATCACGCCACCCTCGCGATCTACGGCAATACCTGTGGGATAGGTCGGCGCCCTGCCCCATGCGGTTTCCAGGTCGATGACCCGCCGGAACGTCCCGTCCGGCGCGTGGATCTTCAAGCTGCCACCGACATTCTCCAGCACCACGACGTCGCCATTGGGCAGGACTGCAATATCCTCGGGGTCAACCAGGTCCGCGCTGTTCGGCTGGTCGGCCACCCGTTTCCAGCGCAGCGCGCCTCGCGCATCGAACGCCTGCAGCGCGTCTTCGCTCGAATAGGTCTGCCATTCCGAGGTCAGCGCGAGAAACCCACCATCCGCCATCGGGACGAGCGCCTTGATGTCAGGCGCGTCGAACCCCGCAATCGGCGTGATCGTGCCGCTGGTGCTATCGACGCGCACGGCAGTCGAGTGCGTTTTTTGCTCAATGCTGACGGATGTCGTGACCAGCCATCGATCGCCGCCGTCCCATGCGACATGATCAGTTACTGCCATGTTGGAGCCTTGTATCCATCGCGCAGGCAAGGCCACCGAACGTACGAGGCGGCCTTCGCCATCGATCACCGTAAGCGCGCGAGGCGTATGCTCCGTCGATTCACAGTCGCAGCCGGCGATGAACGCAAAATGCCCGCCGCCCACCGCGAAGTCCCATACGTCATGGATCGGTGATGCGTTCGCTGGATTTTCGTTCCGCAGCGTGACCGAGCCGAGCATTCGCAGCGGCTGCATGTTGGCGAGGTTGGATTTCACAGCGACTTCGGGGACATAGGCACTTCGATCTGCGACGCGGACGACCCAGCCATTGCGATCCTTTGCGTCACGCGCGACCGCGAAACCAAGGCGCTCGCCCGTCGCGACCTGCCGCACCTCGAAGCGTCCTGGATGCGTGGTATCCAGAATCGCTCCATGCTCATTCATGTCGGCCAGCAACCGTGCCTCTGCACGGTCGTCGATGCCGGCGCTGTAGTCGTCGCCAAGATCGGTCGACCAAACCTTTGCACCAGAACGATTGAGCAGCGCAAAGCGCGCACCGTATCCGCACGAACCATCCGCCGCGGCTTCACCCTTCAAAAGCCACTGCACCAGCACGAGTGCCGTGCCATTCACAGGTCGCGCATCCAGCACGCGTACGAGTCGCTGCGCATCCGGCATCGACGTGCGTGGCCGGACCTTCGCTTCCGCATGCCAATCGCGGAGACGATAGATCCACCACGACTCCGATTCGGCATTGCTATCGGGATCGCCCACTCGTACTACCATACGCCCAGCCAGCAGGAACAGTCCGTTCGACTTCGGATCGGCCGCCGTATGCAGATAGTGGCTTCCTTCGCGCGGCTTGCGTTCGGTCAGGCGCGTGCGACCCCTGGCATCGAGGATCGCGACCACGAATTCGCCGTCAGCCCTCTCGCTGCCCGTACTGTAGGCATAGCCACCAACGATGCCATCATCGGTCACTACGGCATCGGCAAGAGCGAACGGTCGATCACCCGACCACACTGTACGGCCATCCTTGCGCAGGATGTAGTTCGCCGGACCCGCACCAAACCGCTCGACCGGGTCGACGCTCAGCGCGTAGTGTCCAGCAGGCGCCAAGTAGGTCGTCGGTTGCAGGATGCCTGCCCCGGCATCGTTCGGCATGCTCGCAAACGCGACGATGGCGCTCAGTAGTCCAGCGACAGATTTCATGCAATGCTCCCTGATGACCCCACGAGTATGCACTGGCGCCCTTGGCCGCATCAGCCGCACGCGCCAGCTGGCTCTGGACAGAACGTGTCAGAGACCGTGTCAGAAACCCTTCCTCCTCATAGTCAGCTGTGCCTTGCGAACGCATGGAGAGGTTGCTCTGCCAGTTTCAGCACACGCGCCGCGATCCGCTTGATAATTGGCGCGTCCTCCGCAACGGCATCGAACAGGTTGGGTCGTGCCATCTGTCCGTCCTGGCGGCACCAGCGCATTAGTACCTTCGCGTCGACCCAGTCGCGGTCGGACAAGCGCACGATGGGCTGCACCTGGACGAAGAATTCCCGATTGCCAAGCGCGGCACGGATAGCAGCCGGGCACTGTGTCACCTGCACGCGTATGACATGCAGCAGTCCGCTCAGCAGGCAGCCGGCAAGCAGCCCGAACGGAACCATCAAATCTCTGCGCCCTTAGAGCACCATACCTTTTCGAATATCTTCTCGATTTACCCACGCGGAGGTCGATCTGAAAACGCTCTTCGCGATCCTACTTGTCGCCGGCGTGAAGCAGAGCGTCCTGACGCTTGCCGGGTCATCCAGTGCAGCGACGGCTGCAACGTTTCCTCTGCTCGGTCATTGGGCCGTCGATGTCTCGCGCCCGCCTGGTCCACCGGAGGCGCGACCCAAGAGCGTCGCGATATCGTTCAGCGATGCAGGCGGCGGCAAGTGGACGACGCGCGTCGACATCATCGATGGCGCTGGATCGAAAAGCATCGCCATCGTGACGCAAGACCGCGAGGCACTCCCGCAAAAAATGAAGGCAGCTTTGCCGAAGCCGACACTGCCGCCGCCAAAACTCCCGCGCCAAGTGTGCTGATCATGGCGCTTGGAAAAAACGCCGTTCCGACGTCGACTCGCATTTACGCGACCACGCCGAAGGGCAAGAGCATGATCGAGACCGCCGTGTATTCCGCGCGCGGCGGCATGCCGATCATGCGGACGAATTATTTCAATCGCGTGCAGCAGGCTGGATACTGCGTACGCAATAGCATCGCGGCTGAAGCTCCCGCAGAGGTACGATGCGGCGGCCGCGCGCGGCGGAAACACCATCCCCAATCAACCCTCCCCGGGGCTTTGAGAGCATCGTGCTTTGTCATCGAGATCACGTGGGAGCGCGCCTCCTTTCAAGGCTGCGATGCCGAAGTAACGGGTATCTTCTGCCCCATCAAGGCGGGGACGACAGATCGGCTCCCTTTTCCAAACGCGGCGGCGGATGCGGTGCCGCACGATTTCCGGTGGGAGAAAGACGCGCGCGAGTTCACCATGAAAAGGTATACCGGTGCGTTCTCGCACCGGATCGGCAGGGTGAGTTACTGCTTCACAACCTCTACCCGTCGATTTTGCGCGCGACCAATCGCAGTGTCATTGGAAGCAACTGGTTTGGTCTGGCCAAACCCCTCGGTCGTGATCCTGTCCGCAGCAATGCCTGCTGCGACCAGTGACACCTTCACCGATGCCGCGCGGCGCTGGCTGAGATCGAGATTGTGCGCGGCATTGCCGCTTGCATCGGTGTGACCTTCGATACCGACGTGCCATGACGGATTGGTTTTCAGCGCACCCAGCAATTCATCGATGGCTGGTTTCGCGTCCGCACGCAGGCTATCGCTGTCGACATCGAAGTTGATGCCGTACATGCGCGCGTGCCCTTCCGCCGCAAGTTGGGTGGCGACGATGTTGCCGCTCGCGGCCTTCGGGTTCCAGTTCGGGCAGGAACCAATTTTTTCGCTGGTCTTCTTCAGGTTCCAGGTCGGCGACCACTCATTGCTTCCTTCCTCGGACCACCAACCTTCGAAGCTCTTGCCATCGCGCTTGAGCACCATGATTGCGGCACCCTTGCCATTGGCTTCGTGCCAGTTCAAGCGCATCAGCTGCGCTTCGAGGCCGCCCTGGATCAAGCCGCTGTTGTGTTCGTAGCAGCCGCTGAGCTGCGCGCCGTCCTGCATCAGGTGCATATCGCCATAGGTGCCGTTGCTGTAAGTACCCGAGAGATTCGTTGGAGTGGCGGTCTGCGTGAGTTGCTTGCCCAATGCACGAAATTCCATGATTTCGCTGTACTCAGGATCGCCATAGTTGCTGTTGACGATCAGCTTGATCCAACGGCCCGTGCCGGGTTTGGCAAGATCGAAGTGCTGCTTGTCGACGCCGGACTTGAGTACGAGACTGGTCAGCGGCGCAAAGTCCGCGGTTGCCGACGCAGTAGACAGCAGCACATCAATGTTCTTGGCCGCGCGGCCCGGACCATCGGCAGCTCCCGTATCAAATTCCAGCGCATGAATCTCGGACGATTCCGGCAGCGAGATGACGATCGAAAATGGGCCTGTCGTGCCTTTCTCGGCTGTCCAGCCGGTTTGCGGATTCTCGTCGGTCAGCCAGCGCGCCTGCCAACTTGCGCCGTATTCCGAGCTCACGCTTTCCACCAGCGCGCCGTTGGCGAACGCGCTGAGGTTGATCTCCTGCACGACGGGCGCAGGCGCAGTCATCCCGGCGTGCGAGCCGAAGGTGAAAATGAAGAACATTGCGACTGCGAAGGCGGCGGCTTTCATCAATAAATCCTGAATGCGAGTGAAGGGTGTCGTGACAGCGGAGTGTAACGCCAGCTGCCATCCCGCCATCAAGGGATCCGGCGCCGTACCGTCGCGGGCCTTCCTTTCCCGTATGCGCGTCCCGAATGCTGGCACAGCCACGCCACTTCGTCAGCCCTGTTCAATCGCCTCGACAAACTGCGGCGCTGCGGCCGACGCAGGCACATGATCCACGATGAATTCGCGCCCTGATTCGAACCTGACGATCAGCCGCTCCGCGCGGGCATCGTATTCGGTGTTGATGATTCTTCCTGCGCCGTGCATATCGACCTCCTGCGTTTCTGCAGGGAAATTTCCCACGGAGATGTTTGCTCGCAGCTGAACGGCTGAGAAATTCAACGCATGAGCATGCGTGGTTGCAACGGCTTCACCCGTCTGCTTTCCGATAGTGGATGAATGCAGGTAAAGCGGGCGTACCTGCGACGGCGCCATCGAGAGTGCTGATGAAGCAACTGCCATCGCATCGGCCTTGCTCGTCCTCTTTTGCGTGACTTCAGACGACAGCGCACCGCGCCAGCAGCAATTCGCCCGCAACCGGCCGGCCGGATTCGAATCGAAGCACAAGGGTTTCGCGCGCAATATCGACAAAGCCGGCTTCACGAAGCTCACTGCAAATGCGTTCTGGCGCATGGCGATAGCGTCCGGTCGCCGGCAGCAACTCGGTACCATCGTTCGCACTGCACTCGATCGAGAATGCAAAGCTGCCGCCTGCAGCGAGGTGCTCGCGCACGCAGGCGAAGACTGGTTGCAGATTTGCTACGTAAATGAAGACGTCGGTCGCGATGATCAGCTCCCATTTCGACGATGAGGCGCGCAGGAATGCAACAAGTTCGGCGGCATGCAGTTCGCGATACAGCCCTTTTTCACGCGCGTGCGCAAGCATCCTCGGTGACAGGTCCACACCATCGATAACACGCCCGGGCCGCACCAGCTCCTGCGCCATCAATCCTGTACCGCAGCCCAGATCCAGCACGCATGTGGCGACATTGGCATTCGATTGCCGCAGGAAGTGTGCGAGACGCGCGGGCGTGCCGTACGCCAGCCGCTGCACCAGCGTGTG
>JBDSFA010000231.1:0-5236 GCA_039919785.1 Dokdonella sp.
TGGAAGGGTGCGACCGCGTCGCCGCGCAACAGGCGCATGATGGCGACCTGCTGACCCATCAGCGGCACGGTGTACATCCAGGTTTGCGCCTTGATCGGGAACACCGACAACAGCAGCGTCGGGATCACCGGCACGAACATCAGCAGCGACAGGTAGGTCTGCGCTTCGCGATAACTTTTCGCGAACGCCGCCGCGAGTGTCTGCAGGGTCGCCAGCACAAACACGAGTGGCAGCATCACGAACAAGGTGAGCAAGGCAAAGTGCGGCCCGATTTCCAGACGCATGCCGAGCTTCTCGGTCGGCAGAAACTGACCCGCGACCGAGAACGCGAAAATGCTCAGCAGCAGGGTCGTCGTCGCGAACGCGCTGGTTGCGCCGAGTTTGCCAATCAGGATCTTGCCGCGACTGACCGGATTGACCAGCAGCGGCTCGAGCGACTGCCGCTCGCGTTCGCCCGCGGTCGTGTCGATCGCGAGTGCCATGCCGCCGACGAACACGCCGAGGATGAAAAAATACGGCAACATGCCGAACATCGTGCCGCTGCGCGCCTGCGCGGTGGACTGATCGCGTCCTGCCACGACCACTGGCGTAGTCACCGACGGCGAGATGCCGCGCGCAATCAGACGCATCGCGCCACTGCGCCGCGCATAGCCTTCGAGCATGCCCTGCAGGCGCCCGACCGAGCCTTGCGCGTCGCGTTGCGACTGGTCATAGATCAGCTCGACCTGGGCCGGTTCGCCCTTGTTCCAGGCATCGGCATAGTCAGCCGGTATGCGCAGCACCAAGTCCACGTCACTGTCGCGCACCGCGCGTTCCGGATCGGCCGGGGCGTCCTTGATCTCTACGCCACGCTGCTTGAGTTCGGCAATCAGGTTCGGCGCATTGGCCGCGCCGATCACCGGTACCGGCAATGGCTTTTCCGCCTTTTCGATCTCGCGCGTAACCGCGGTGTTGATGATCAGCACGAACACCAGCGGCGCAAACAGCGGACCGGTCAGCAGCGTGTTGATCACGGTGCGACGATCGCGCAGGTTCTCGCGAATTTCCTTCCAGAAAACGATCAGTGCGGTTTTCATCGGGTGTTTTTCTCTTGCTCCCTCCCCTTCACGGGGAGGGCTGGGGAGGGGATGGTTTTTGTGTGGCTGGCTGGGGAACGACACCATCCCCACCCAAACCTCGGGCATCCTGCCCGAGAGCCCAGTCCGCACAGCCCTGTGCAGCCGTTCGCCGGCGCGCGGCATGCCGCGCGCAAGCCCGGGTCACCCCTTGAAGGGGAGGGCTTCAAAGCGCTCATGCGGCGAGTCCTTCTTCCGAACCGATGATCTTCACGAAGGCATCCTCCAGTGTCGCCGTGCCGGTCTGCGCGCGTAGCGCTTCGGGCGATTCGTCGGCGACGACGCGACCTCGCGCGATCACCACAATGCGATCGCACAGCGCGCCGACCTCCTGCATGATGTGGCTGGAGAACAGCACGCAGCGGCCTTCGCTTTTCAGCTTGTGCATGAAGGTGCGCATCGCGCGCGTTGCCATCACGTCGAGGCCGTTGGTCGGCTCGTCGAGGATCACATTGCGCGGGTCGTGCACGAGCGCCCGCGCGATCGCAGTCTTCACGCGCTGGCCTTGCGAGAATCCTTCGGTGCGACGCTCGGCGATGTCGGCCATGTCGAGCGCGGTGATCAGCGCGCCGATGCGCGCGCGGCGCGTTGCCGCATCGAGTCCCTGCAGGCGTGCGAAATAGTCGATGTTCTCGCGTGCGGTCAGGCGCTTGTAGAGTCCGCGCGCATCCGGCAACACGCCGAGCCGCCGCCGCACACCGAGCGGATCGATCGCCGCGTCGATGCCGTCGACGAGTACCTCGCCGCTATCCGGCTTCATCAGCGTGTAGAGCATGCGCAGCGTCGTGGTCTTGCCGGCGCCGTTCGGGCCGAGCAGGCCGGTGATCTCGCCATCGCGCGCGACGAAGGACACGCCGTCGACGGCTTTCACGGCACCGAAAGCCTTGTGCAGGTTTCTGACTTCGATCATGGCGCCGCTCCATTGAACGTGATGAACGCTGGCGTCGCAGAAAAGTCGGCGATGCAACCTGCGTCGAGTTTGTGTGCGTCGAGCGTCTCGACGAAGGTGTTCACCAGTTTTGGCAGGCACCCGCGTGCCATCACAGAATGACCCTGGCCCTTGGCGAACAGCAGGCGGCCATTCGGCAGGCCCTTGAGAATCTGCTCGGCATAGCGCGGCGGCGTGACCGGATCGAATTCGCCGGACAGGATCAGCACCGGCTTGTCGCTCGCGATCGGCGCGTGGAAATCCTCCGGACGCGTGCCGCGTGGCCACACTTCGCACTGCGCACGCATGACGCGGATCAGCGCGTCGCCGAGGATCAGCTTGGCATCTTCAGGCCGATCCTTGATCAGGTCGGCATCCTCCGCGCAAATCACCGACAACTGCATGCCATTGCCGGTGAGATCGGTGAGGCTTTCGGTCAGGAGATCCGCCTGGCCAAGCAGGGGTGCGTAGTCGCCCTTGAGCGCCTGGTCGATCGCGAGCGGCAGCAGTGCGCTGGTTTCACTTGAATAGGCGAACATGCGCACGACGGTTGCAAACGTATACACGTCGAGTGGCTTGGTCTCCTGCGCGTGGCTGCGCGGATTGCGGAACGTCACGGTCGGCGGCTTGGCGAGCAGTGCATCGCGCAGGCGATACAGACTTGCGTACGGATCGCCGAAAGCCTTTGCGCAGGCGGGCGTTCGCGTGCACTCGGCGAACTGCGCCTTCAGGGCAGCATCGAGGTCGATCGAGAATTCGCTGCCAAGTATCAGTTCGTTGGGCGCCGAGCTGTCGAGCACGAGGCTGCGCACGCCGTCGGCATGCTGGCGCAGGTATTGCTGCGCAACGCGCGTGCCGTAGGAGACGCCGACCAGATCGAATTCGGGTGCGCCGAGGGCCTGGCGCACAGCTTCGAGGTCGCGCACGGCGGCCGTGGTCGTGTACTGCGCAGGATCGGCGTTCTTCGATACCTCGTCGAGGCAGGCGCGCGTCTGCGTGCGCACCTTGTCCAGATCGATCTCGCTGACCACGGCCGCATCGAAATCGGTCGGATCCTGCTTGCATGCGAGCGAATGCGACCCGCCCGTGCCTCGCTGGTCTAGCAGGAGCACGTTGTGGTGCTGGAGCAATGGGCCGAAGCCCGCCGCCGCGCGTGGCCAGACTTCGGTCGCGGCCTGTCCCGGGCCGCCGGCGAGCAACACAACCAGGTCGCGCGCAGCGGCCTGCTCGGCGCCGCGCACGAGCGCGAGCTTCAAGTCGATGCGGCGACCGTCGGGTTGATCCCAGTTTTCCGGTACCTGGAACGGCGCGCAGAACGCCGCCGTCGTCGCGGCCGAGTTGCGCTGATCGAGCTCGCACGGCGCAAATGCGAGGCTGCCGAGCGTGAAGCCGCGCTCGCCGGTCTTCTGCACGATGGCTGGGCCCTTCGATGGGACGACGACCGGCACGCCGGCATGCTGCGACGACCACCACGCCCTGCCGGCGAGCGCGGCGAGTCCCACTGCGACTGCGCCGATCCTGAGTGCCTTGCGCTTGTCCATTACGTTCCTATGCGTTCGGATCGAAGATGGTTTCGATCGATTTGCGAAACAATTTTGCGATGCGGAACGCGAGCGGCAGGCTCGGATCGTACTTGCCCGTCTCGATCGCGTTGACCGTCTGGCGCGAGACGTCGAGGTGCTCGGCCAGATCTCCCTGCGACCAGCCCTTTGCCTCGCGCAGCCCGCGCACGCCGTTGTTCATTGATAGCGCCAATAGGCACAAAACTGCGCCAATGCGTAAGTCGCCACCAACAAAGGCGCCGCGAGCAACGGATTGACAGGCACGAGTCCGGCGTTGCCGAGCAGACCCCAAGCCGTCAGCAGAAGAATGCCGACGACCAGTGCCATCATGCAGGCCTCCAGTTCCATGCGCTGGCGCAGCTCATCGGTGGCGCGGATGCGCTGGTATTCCAGGTAGACGAAGCCACCCAGCGGCAATAGCGGCGAGAGCGCACTGAACGTGCGCCACAGCGATGGCCCAGCGGCGGGTGCGATCTTCAGGGCGAGGAAGATCGTGAGCGAATAGAGCAGCATGAGTGCGAAAGACGACCACCAATATCTGCGCGTTGCTCCCGCACACCAGAGTTCCCTGAACATCACACACCCCTGTCAAGCAAACTTGACAGTAACGATAGATGCCGGATGTCTACCTGTCAAGCGTGCTTTACATACGTCCTGCGTCTCGCGTGCTCTTGCTGCGATTTCATTCATCTTGAAAGTCCAATTGTTCACGGTCTCAGTCCGACATTTGCGGTTGGGAGCTGAACGAATCGACGCTCGATTGTCGCAATGCGACGCAATGCGGCGCGCTGATGTCAGCAACGTGCCCTGCATCCGTTGGCATGCCTATTGCGTATACCGACAAGTCTGCGCTCGTCGACGAAGCTAACACTGCTTCGATTTCGCCTGATGCGGATACCGCCGTCCATCCGGACATGACATTTTTCTGGAGAATCAAAAAGTGAACATGAAACTTGCCAGCGCTCTTGCGCTGATCATGGGCGGCATTGCAGCCACCCCGCACACCTCGTCCGCCGCCGACGTGGCCGTCAATGTCACGATCACCAACGGCATCACGATTCTCTACTACGAATCGGCTCTCAACGTCTCCATCGACGCTTCGACCCTTGGCGCCAGCATCGCTGGTTGCGTAGCCGGTGCGGTTGCGCAGACCCTGCATTGCGATCGCGGCGCCTCGGCCGTCACTGCAACGACCCTCTCCGGTGGCCAGCTGGTAGCAGGTTTCGTACCCGTCACCACTCCGTTCACCGGCGTAACGCCGACTGCGATGCCGCTGGTCCTGCAGAACGTCTGGGCCGTGCGTGCACTCGGTGGTTCGAACGCGACGACGGCCGTCACCGCCGGCATCGGCACCAACACGACGCTGAAGAACGGCGCCACCGCAACGATTCTGCTGAACAACAACATCGGTATCGCAACCGGCACCGCGCCGACGCTTGCCGGCGCCGCGACCGCGACCGCAACGTTTGCGGATCCGGGTCTGGCCAACCCGATCACCGGCAGTGTGATCCTGTCGCTCGACCTGACCAACGCGACCATCGCCGGCGCCTACGTCGGAACGGGCGCACAGCAGTACACGATCGCTGTCACTGCAACCTGATCCTGCAAGGCATCAGGCGATGCGCGCGTGC
>JBDSFA010000287.1:0-4476 GCA_039919785.1 Dokdonella sp.
ACACTGAAGGCATGGCGCGAACGGTTCCTCGCGCGACGCGGTGAAGCGAAGGCGCTGGGCTATCCGGAGCGTTTCGCGCGCATGTGGGAGTTCTACATGGCGTATTGCGAAGGTGGCTTCCGCGAGCGTTCCATCGGCGTCGTGCAGATGCTGTTGACACGGCCGCGCTCGCAACGCGCACAGTTCACACCGGCGCTGCCGACATCATGAACACGCGCGCAGGCATCTGGATCAATGCGATCACTTTCCAGATCGTGTGGATCTGCGCCGTTGCCGGTGCTGCGTATGGTGTCGCTTGGGCTGGGCCGCTCGCGGTCGCTTTGTTCGCCACGTATCAGCTGCGCGTATCGCGTAGCGCGCGCAACGATGCGTGCCTGATTGGGTTCGCTCTCGTGCTCGGCAGCATTTCCGATTCCTTTCTCGCACATGCGCAGATCGTGCAGTACGCCTCACCTTGGCCGAACGAATCGTTCGCGCCCATCTGGATACTCGCCTTGTGGGTCAGTCTTGCGTTGACATTGAATCATTCGCTCGCATTTCTGAAGCGCAACCTGTATGTCGGCGCCCTTCTCGGCGCGCTCGGTGCACCGCTGTCTTACCTCATCGCGGCGCGCGCATGGCATGCCGTGTGGCTGGCTGAGCCGCTTGCGCGGACACTGCTGATTCTCGCGACACTGTGGGCCGTCGCCACGCCTATTCTGTGTGCTCTTGCTCGCATGCTTGCGCAACGAACCTCGCCACCTGCATTGGCGGCGACGTCCGGGGCACGGTCATGAGCCTGTGGCCGGTTGTCCTGGTCTGGCTGATCGCGAGCGCGATCATGCTGCTCGGCTGGCTGCGTCAGCGAAAAACGCGCAATGCCGGCATTGTCGACGTGCTGTGGTCGGCCTGCATGGCCGGCGCTGCCTTGTTCTATGCGAGCGTCGCGAACGGTGCGTGGATGCCTCGGATTCTCGTCGCAGTACTTGGCGGCACCTGGGGCATTCGTCTTGCGCTGCACTTGATGCATCGCGTAAGCAGCGAACCGGAAGACGGCCGCTATCGCTATCTGCGCGAGCACTGGCACGACGACCAGCGACGGTTCTTCGGTTTCTTCATGGCCCAGGCACTCGCGACAGCACTCTATTCGCTGCCGTTCTGGATTGCGGCCAACAACCCGGCGGCCGGATGGACGCTATGGTCGACGCTTGCCGTGGGCGTCTGGCTGGTGAGCCTCGGTGGCGAGTCGATCGCCGATCGTCAGCTCGCTGCATTCCGCAGCGACCAGGGCAATCGCGGCAAGACGTGCCGCGGCGGTCTTTGGCGCTATTCGCGCCATCCGAATTACTTCTTCGAATGGCTGCAATGGTTCACGTATGTGCTGCTCGCCATCGGCGCGGGTCCGCTGCTGGTCGGCGCAAGTTTCATCGGCCCTGTGCTGATGCTCGTTTCCCTTTACTGGGTCACCGGCATTCCATTCACCGAAGCGCAGGCGTTGCGCTCGCGCGGTGACGACTACCGCAAATACCAGCGCACCACGAGTGCGCTGATTCCCTGGTTTCCGGAGGAGCATTGAAATGACGACCGAAGTCCTCGCGTCGCGGCAAACGAAAGCACGCGATATCGAGCGCAGCGCGCACGTCAGCGCGTGGTCGCCGATCGCCCTCGCCGAACGCGGCCGGCTACCCGACAGCCTGATCCGCCTGGGCATCCGCCGACTCTGCGCGGAGCGTCTGCGCACGGAACTCGGCGGCAGCCTGGAGTCCGCGTGGGAACGCTTTCGCACGGTACTCGGAGATCTAGGCACCAGCTCGATTGCGATCGAAACCGATGCCGCGAATGCGCAGCACTATGAGTTGCCGCCACGCTTCTTCGAACTCTGTCTGGGTCACCGGCTGAAATACAGTTCATGTTACTGGGATGAGACGACGGCGGATCTGGATGCTGCCGAGGAGCGCATGCTTGTCCTCTACGCCGAGCGCGCCCAGCTCACCGATGGCCAGCACATTCTCGAACTGGGTTGCGGCTGGGGCTCGCTGACGCTGTGGATGGCGGAGCGCTATCCCCATTCGCGGATTACCGCAGTCTCCAATTCACGTCCGCAACGCGAATTCATCGAGGCACGCTGCCGCGATCGCGGCTTTGCGAACGTGCGCGTGATCACCGAGGATATCAACCAGCTGCAACTGGCATCTACGCAGTTCGATCGTGTGGTCTCGATCGAGATGTTCGAGCATGTGCGCAACTACGAGCACCTGCTGCTGCGTATCGCCGACTGGTTGCGCCCCGGCGGCAAGTTGTTCGTGCACATCTTCTGCCATCGCGAATTCATGTATCCGTTCGAGACCGATGGCAAAGACGACTGGATGGGCAAATATTTCTTCACCGGCGGATTGATGCCCGCGGCAGACACATTGCTGCATTTCCAGCGCGATCTGAACATCGAAGAACAATGGCGCTTGTCGGGCACGCACTATGAAAAGACGGCGAACGCGTGGCTGGTCAATCAGGATCGCCATCGGGACGAAATCCTGCGCGTGCTTGGCGATGCGTACGGGGCGGATGCCAAGCTGTGGCATCAGCGCTGGCGCATGTTCTGGATGGCCTGTGCGGAGTTGTTCGGTTACGACCACGGCAACGAGTGGATGGTCGGGCACTATCGGTTTGCGAAGCCGTAACCGCTGACCCGCACATGCAGGCGGAAGTCCGGCGCGGTCTGGCGGAAAGCCCGAACGCGCACGGAACTACGGGGCCACCTCGAAGCCGCTGCCGAAAATCCGGTCATTGGACACGGAGGTGTTGAGCAGGACGCTCAAGGTATCGGAACCTGCATTGGTTACCACCAGATCGGGCCGTCCATCGCCATTGAAATCACCCTGCGCGATGGACGAGGGATGGTCGAGGCCACCGGTAACCGTCAGCGCAGTATCGAAACCCAGGTTGCCTACCGTGCGTGCGCGCAACACCGCGACGCTGTTATCGTTGTAGTTGGCCAGCGCCAGATCGGGAAAACTGTCGCCATCCAGATCAGCCACCACAGCGGAGTCCGGATACGCGCCTGCCGCGCCCTCACTGTAGATGGCAGCGACCTGGAATGTGCCGTCACCGTTGCCGTACTGCAGCGAGACATCGCCGTCATCGACGCGGGACACAGCCAGATCGTTCTTTCCATCCTTGTTGAAGTCGGCGATGACGATGGCATCCGCGCTCGCGGTGGCGAACGGTCCGTGCACCGCAAATCCGCCGCCGCCATCGCCCAGATAGACGGAATACTCGTTACTGCCGGAGCTGGCAAAAACCAGATCGGTATCGCCGCCAGCGGTCAGCACGCCGGATGCGATACCACTGGGCACGTCGCCCGGCGAAAGCGACGCCATGGCGCCCGCGAAGAACGTACCGTCGCCGTTGTTGCGCAACAGGGATAGCGATCCGCAGGAAGCAAAGGGCGGTGAGCAGAGGTTGCCGTTGTTGGCGGTCACCAGATCGACGAATCCGTCCGGATCAAAGGTGCCGGCAATCAGGCGATAGGGCAACGGGCCGACCGCATAGGGAACCGCGGTGCCGAAGGTTGCATTGCCGTTACCCAACAGTACGGAAACCGTGTTGCCATTGTGATTTGCAACGGCAAGATCAAGTTTGCCATCGTGATTCAGATCGGCGGCGACAATCGCAACCGGCTCCGCGCCGACCACGTAGCTGATCGTGAAGCTGAATGCGCCGAGGCCATTGCCGCTGTAGATGTAGACGCGGTTGTTGCCAAGCATCGCGACTGCCAGATCCAGCTTGCCATCGGCGTTGAAATCACCGACCGCAACCGCGTACGGGGTGGGGCCTGTTGCCATCGGCATCTGCGCCTCGAACGCTATTTGCGCGAATGCCGGCGCCGCGGCGACGACGAGCGCGCCTGCCAGCGCGTTGCGCACGAGCCAAAAACCTCCGCGTTGAATTCTTGCGTTCCGAACCTCGCGTTTCAACGATTGCATGATCATGTGCTCCTGGGACGACGTCCGAGCCTGGCAATCAGGTCGCAACCGTCGATACGGGTGGCTACGACGTTTGGCAGCTATCACTGACATCCCTGATCGAAGCAACATCAGGCAGGGCCGCCTCCGCGGTCTGGCGTCATTCGCAGGCGCGCGCTACCCTCGCGCGCCTATGACCGAATCCATCCAACACGACTTTGCCCTCGACCCCGCAGACGGCGAGCGTCTCGCCAATCTCGCCGGGCCTTTCGACGAACACCTGCGCCAGATCGAACTGCGCCTGGGCATCGAGATCGCCAATCGCGGGAATATTTTCCGTGTCACCGGGGCTGCGTATGCCGTGAAAGTCGGTGAGCGACTTCTGCGCGATTTGTACGACGCGAGCGGAAACGAGACGCTGAGCGCGGCGCAAATCAACCTGCACTTGTCCGAATCGGGCATCGATGCGCTGAACGCGCGCGCTGCGGAAGGAGCACAGGAAGTCGCGGTGAAAGTGAAACGCGGCTTGATCCGC
>JBDSFA010000021.1:0-4286 GCA_039919785.1 Dokdonella sp.
TCCTCCGACGCCTTGCCGCAATGCTCGATCATCTGACCGAAACCCACCGCCGCCGCACGTTCGCGATCATTTCGCATCCCGATGCGGGCAAGACGACGCTGACCGAGAAGCTGCTGCTGTTCGGCGGTGCGATCCAGATGGCGGGCTCGGTAAAGTCGCGCAAGGCCGCGCGCCATGCGACGTCGGACTGGATGGCTCTGGAAAAGGAGCGCGGCATCTCGGTGACCAGCTCGGTGATGCAGTTCCCCTACGATGGCAAGATCGTCAACTTGCTCGACACGCCGGGCCATGCGGACTTCTCCGAGGATACGTACCGCGTGCTGACCGCGGTCGATTCGGCGCTGATGGTCATCGACTGCGCCAAGGGCGTCGAGGAGCGCACGATCAAGCTGATGGATGTATGCCGCTTGCGCGATACGCCGATCATGACTTTCATCAACAAGCTCGACCGTGAGGGACGCGCGCCCATCGAATTGCTCGACGAGGTGGAATCGGTATTGCGCATTCCGTGCGCGCCGATCACCTGGCCACTCGGCATGGGTTCGCGCTTGAAGGGCGTGTACCACCTGCTGCTCGACGAAGTGCACGTGTACGAACCCGGGCGCAACTTCACGCGCCAGGATTCGACCATCTTCAAGGGGCTCGACGATCCCGCCCTCGCCGCGCGCATCGGCGGCCCGATGCTCGCGGAACTGCGCGAGGAACTCGAACTGGTTCAGGGCGCGTCGCATCCGTTCGATCTGGATGCGTATCTCGCTGGACGGCAGACGCCGGTTTTCTTCGGCTCCGCGGTCAACAATTTCGGTGTGCAGCCCCTGCTCGATTTCTTCATCGAGCACGCGCCCTCACCACGTTCGCGCTCGACCACGACGCGCCTGGTATCGCCGGATGAGGAACAGCTCAGCGGCTTCGTGTTCAAGATCCAGGCGAACATGGATCCGATGCATCGCGATCGCGTCGCCTTCCTGCGCGTGTGTGCCGGTCGCTACGACGCCGGCATGAAGATGCTGCATGTGCGCAGCGGCAAGGAAGTGCGTATCGCGAATGCACTGACTTTCATGGCGTCCGATCGCGAGATCGTCGCAACCGCGTATCCCGGTGACGTGATCGGCTTGCACAACCACGGCACGATCTCGATCGGCGACACCTTCACTGCTGGCGAAGCACTGTCGTTCACCGGTATCCCGAACTTCGCACCGGAACTGTTCCGCCGCGCGCGTCTGCGCGATCCGCTGAAGATGAAGGCGCTGCAGAAAGGTCTGGCGCAGTTATCCGAGGAAGGCGCAACCCAGTTCTTCCGCCCGCTGATGTCCAATGATTTGATTCTGGGTGCGGTCGGTGTGCTGCAGTTCGAAGTCGTCGCCTATCGCCTGAAGGACGAATACAGCGTCGAGTCCGCGTTCGAGAACGTCGGCGTCGTCACCGCGCGCTGGGTGCGCTGCAGCGATGTGAAGAAACTGGAGGAGTTCCGCGAGAAGAACGCGATGAACCTTTCGATCGATGCCGCGGGCGAACTGGTCTATCTCGCGCCGACGCGGGTGAATCTGCAATTGACGATGGAGCGCTGGCCGACAGTCACGTTTGCCGCAACGCGCGAACACGCGCACGCGATCGACGCCGGCAACTGACAAAAAAAACGCCCGGGCAAGCCGGGCGTTTCGATCAATTACTGCTTTCAGAAGGGCGCGAAGCTAGCCGCCGCTCGAGAAGCTGCCGCTGAACAATTCGTCGCCACGGGCGAGCCCAGCCTGCTTCGTATCATCAGTCGAAGCGAAGATGTGGTCGCTCGTGGTGAAGATGCGGTCCGGCGCAGGCGCCGTCGACGAAGCAACAGGGCTGTGGCTCTGCATTCGGGAGCCCTGCCACGCCAGGAGGCCAAAGACGACCGCAAGGCTCGCCGCGATGCTGCCGGCCCAACGTACACGATTTCGGCGCGCACCGGCGGCCACTCGCGGCTCGCGCTGACGCACAGGATGCGCGGTGCGGCGGCGTTCGTTGACCTTGTCAGCGAGCGCTTCCGACTCGGGCTGCAATGCACGCAGCATGCGCGCCAGATTTGAATGAGCGGCGTCCGTGTCATCCTGCGGGCGCTCGGAAACCAGGCGTCGATACAAGCTGGAAAGGGACATTTCGTTCATGGCATCAGTCTTCAAAGGTTCCGTAACCCAATTCGCGCAGGCGGGATTTCAATTCCTCCAACCCCCGCGAAACCAGTTTTCGCGCCGCCTCGACCGACGGAATCCCGGCCAAGTCGGCGATTTCCTGCAGGGAATACCCCTGCAGATGCAACGCTATCGGTACCCGCCGACGCTCGGGAATCTCGGCCATGCAGCGCTCCAGGCCCTGCATGCGCTCGGCATCCCCGGCGCTGTGCTCCGGTCCGACCGACTTCGTGCCGATCTCGACCGTATCGTCGTCTTCGTCCGGTAACGGCTCTGTGGCGCGGACTTGTGCCCGTCGCAACGCGTCGATAACCGTACTTGCTACCACTCTCTGCACATAAGACGCATGAAAGGCCCCGGACCGGTCACGCTCCAGTGCATGCCAGAGCTTGATGCGCACTTCCTGCTCGATATCGGCAGGATCGATGCCGTGCTTGTCCAGCCCGTATTTCTTCAAATGCCCCCTGACCCGCGCGCCATAAGCACGGACCAGCTCTTCCAAGCGGGCATGAACGGGATCGGGGGGCTGCGGCATGGGGAAGTCGGCTGCGCGGGCCGCGTATGCTCCCCGACCGCGCCATCCAGCGCAAGCACAACGACGCTCACCGTGGCCGTGGCGATCCCTTTCGCATAGCCACCCCGTGCAAAAAAAATGGGCCGCGCAGTTGCGCGGCCCCTGGTTCGAACAACCACCCGCGGATCAGAACTTCACGGTCACGCGTCCGAAGTAATAGCGCCCCATCAAATCGAAATCGCTGGGATCGGTGTTCGCGTTCAAGGTGTTGTTCGCGTAAAGGAAGGGCGGCTGCTTGTCGCCCACGTTGTTCACGCCCACGTCGATACGCGTATTGATCGACTCGATGTTGTAGCCGAACTGGATATCGTTGTACGTGGTCGCGCCGAACTTGTACTGCAGGCCATGGATCGAGCAGTAGCTGCCGTAGTAGCACTGGCCGGCCGGGAACACATCCTGCGACGGCGACTGCGAGCCCATGCGGAAGCGGCCGATATAGCGCATCGACCACGACGCATCAAACGAACCCAGCTGCCAGCCGACCTGCGTCTGCGCACGCCAGCGCGGGAACAAGCAGACGCCACCACCGGCACCCGGACAGGACGCTGCCTGCGAGGAACCGAAGGTCAGAAAATGACCTGCGTAGTGGTAGACCGTGTTGTTGGGCGTGTTGGGTGCCGTGCTGATGTCGTAGGTTTTCGAATACGTCGCGTTGATCGACAGATTGAAGCGACCAAACGAGAACTCCGGCAGGCGGTAGTTCAATGCAAAGTCGGTACCGGCGACATCGACGCGACCCAGGTTGCCCGTCGGCTCGACGATGTTGTTGATCTGACCCTGATTCGGTCCACTCTGGAAACGACGGATCAACGGGCAGAAGGAAAGCTGACCCGCATTGCACAGGTCCAGCACGCTTTGCGCACTAATGCCGGTGATGTTGTTGTTCAGGTACAGGCGCCAGACGTCGGCACTGACCGACAGGCCTTCCAGCCAATGCGGGTCATACACCACGCCGAAATCGAACGACTTGCCAAACTCTGGACCGATCGACTGGTTGGCATAGACCGCGCCGGAAGCGATGCCCGAGCTCTGCAACTGCTGCTGAACGTCCCGATTGCGGAAGCTGCCGTCGGTGGGTACGCCCACGCAAGCCGGGTTGCCGACCGCCGTGATGCCGTCGCAAGGATCGCTCGACAACTTCGGTGCATCGCTAGCGCCGCCGCCAAAGATATTGTTGACCGTCGGTGCGCGGAACACTTTGGAGACCGTGCCACGCAGCAACACGTCTTCGATCGGGCGCCATTCCAGCGCAATCTTGAAATTGTTGGTGCTGCCGAAGCTGTTGAACTTGGAATAACGGTCGCCAAGTGTCAGGTTCAGCGCATGCACGAACGGCAGATCCTTGAGAATCGGCACGAATAGTTCCGCATACGCTTCCTTGACGTTGTAGCCACCCTGCAGTGCCGAACCGCATTGACTGCCAAGAATGCAGGTAAACGTGGTCTGATTGAGGATCAGGGAGGTATCCACGTTCGAGTGCGTGTACTCGGTGCGATAGTTCGCACCGACCGCCAGCTGCACGCTGCCGCCCGGCAGTTCGAACAACGGAC
>JBDSFA010000007.1:0-5324 GCA_039919785.1 Dokdonella sp.
TCTGGGAGGCGGGCGACAACGCGCCGCTGCCATTCATTCCCCTTCTCAATCCTGTCGAACTGGTCCAGCTCGGCATACTTGCCTGTGCAGCACGTTGGCTCATCGACTCTGCCGCACCGGGCGAACTTGCCCAACGCCGCGGCGCCGTGCTCGCCGTCGCTGGATTCGCGTTTATTACGGTGGCGACACTGCGCGCGGCGCATCATCTGGGCGGCGTCGCTTGGGATGCGCAGCTGTGGGATTCAAACCTGGCGCAGACATCACTGACCATGGTCTGGAGCGTGCTCGGTGTACTCGGCTGGGTGCTCGGCTCGCGCCGCGGCCAACGCGTGCTGTGGCTGGCCGGCGCGGTGTTGATGGGGGTCGTGCTCGCCAAGCTCCTGCTTGTCGATCGCATGCATCTGGGCAACCTGTTCGGCATCGTCTCGTTCATCGCGTACGGATTGTTGTGCACGGTGATCGGCTATTTCGCACCGGCTCCGCCGCGTACCGCTGAAACGCCCGATGGAGCGGCGACATGAACCTGCGCTTCGCACTCGCGTCATCCTTCTCGGCGCTCTTCGGCGCATCATCCGCATTTGCTGGCACGCCGGCTGACTATGCGTACGCGTTCCCGATTGAAATACCCGCCGCCACTGGCAACAGCAGCGCGTGGCGAATCGAATTGACGCCGGCGATCTACGCGTGGACGCAAGACGCATCGCTGCGCGACGTTGAGGTCTTCAATGCAGCGGGTGCGCCGGTGCCATTCGCCCGGTTCACCGCCGCACCGACGGCCACTCAGCGCGAACAACGCGCCGCATTGCCGTTGCTCGATCTACCCGCACTGGCGTCGCCAACGAACGCGAGCGATCTGCGCCTGATCATCGATCGCGACGCCGACGGCCGCTTGCGCCGTATCGATGCCGGTGAAAAGACGCCTGCCGCCGAACGATCCTTTGTCCGCGACTGGGTACTCGACGCCAGCGGCTTTGATCATTCGATCGATCAACTTGTGCTTTCCTGGAGTACGCCCGCATCGGGTGTCGTCGCTCGCTTCAGCGTCGAAGCTGGCGACGACCTGCAAAGCTGGCATGGCGCAGGCAGCGGCACCGTACTCGCGCTCGAACAGGAAGGCGCGCATCTGGAACGCCACGAGATTGCCTTGAATGGCATCCACGCGAAGTACCTGCGCCTGCATCGGCTCGATGACGGTCCGATCCTGGCCGGCCTCGCTGCACAGGCCCGTTCGTTTGAACGTAACCCCACCACACCCGCGCGCAGGTGGCTGGATGCGGGGCTACTCGCGGCATCCGCGCAGGGCGAGCCGCCACCGCCTGGCGTCACGCGCTTCGACTATGGGCTGCCAGCGGCGCTGCCAGTCGAGGTCGCGCGCATCCAACTCGCGAACGACAACGCGCTTGCACCACTGACGCTGTCGGCGCGCTTTCCGGATAGTGTCGATCCGCAATGGAACGTGCTCGCGCAGACCACCACCTTCCGCCTGCGTTCCGGCGACGAGACGCTGAGCAATGCCGACATCGAAGTCGCGAGCGCATCGCGGCTGCGCGAATTCCGCATCGAGTCCCGCACACCGCTGACCGCGGCGCCGCACCTGAGCCTCGGGTTCCAGCCCGATGGCTTCGTGTTCCTCGCCGAGGGCAATGGACCGTACACGCTCGCAGTCGGTAGCGTGCGTGCGCAACGCGCCAGCTATCCGGTCGAAGCCGCGCTCGCGAGCCTCCGCGCGAAGCTGGGCCAGGATTGGCAACCGCCGCTGGCGACGCTGGGCGCCGCGAAGGAAAGTGCCGGTGCGGCTGCGTTTAAGACATTGCCGGTGCCGATACAGTGGAGTCGCTGGTTGCTGTGGGGTGTGCTGGTCGCGGGTGCGGCTTTGGTGGGCGGATTTGCACTCAGTTTGTTGCGTGGGGCGAAAGGCGATGAGAATCGACCCGAGTAGTGTCGTCGCGCTTTCAGTGACGGGCGCGTCGGGCATGGTTGTATCCATCCAGTGGCGTCAACGGGCAGAAATTTCCTGCATGGCGCCCCTACAATCTTGCACAAGCGGAAGGGATGGACGGTACGACAATGGCAGCCCCGATCATCAGGCATGCTGAACTGGAAGAGGTCGCTGACCACCCTAGCCACCCTATTCCGGCACTCGACTCGATTGATGCGTATCGTGAAGGAAGCCGGCGGCGCAGATCTCCACATCATCGTTGCATCATCGCTTCAAGCTGATGAGCGATCGCAGAAACGGCTAGTTGACAAGGTTCAAGGACGCTTCGGCTTCGTTGCGTCTGATGCGTACAAGATCCAAGCGGGTTTCGCAGTCCCCGGTAACACATCCATCATCGTCGACATTCACCCGCCTCTGATTCAGAAATTTTCGAGTTGCTTGAACGGCGCAAAGAATGAGCGCTCACAAAAAATTTGTCTTGGTTATGAAGCTCCTTGCTCGAGAAGTCCATTGAGAATGGCGGCTACGAGTTCCACGTAACACCATCCCCACCCAACCCTCCCCTTGAAGGGGAGGGCTTTGAGTTAGCGCGATGTGGCGCGCGCACCCAGCGCCGCGCAATACAGCGCCAGCAGCCACCAGAACAACAGTCCCCACCACGCCGAATAGAACGCGAGGTGCGTGTTGATCGGAAAGCACATCGCGATCAAAGCGAGTCCGGGCGCGAACGCGCGCGCGCGCGCTCGCACATCTGCACGTTTCCATGCGCGTAACGTGAGCCAGGTGCCGACCAGCCAGAATAAGAGGCCGACGACGCCGGTCTCACTGAGAATTTCCAGCACGATCTGATGCGCGTGCGAGGCGCCGGTATCGCTGGCCGTGTCGACGAAGCGATCGTGCGCGGCGGCGTAGCGCGGATACGCGTATCGAAAACCGCGCGCGCCGACGCCAGTGAGCGGATGCGCTTCGCTCATCGTGATCGCCGTGCGCCAGATGCTGAGACGTCCGGCCGACGCGTCGTCGAGCGCGGCTTGGGTACCGTTGAGTGCCAGAAGACTGCGTTCGATGCGCGCGCCGAAGCGGGTCGAGTCGTGCCACGCGAACGCGGCAATGGCGCCGACGCCAAGCGCGAATGCAGCGAGTACGGCAACGAAGCGGCGCGAATCGCGCGTCTCCCGCCACGCGATGACGACGCCAACGAGCGCGTACGAAACCCATGCTGCACGTGAACCGGCGAGCAGGATCGGCGCGGCCAGGAACACGAAGGCAAGCGCAATGCCACGTCTTCCGAAGCGCGCGCGCGCAGCCAGCAGCACGAACGGCGACAACACCGCGAGTACCGGACCGAGCTTGAGATTGCCGGCGCCGAAGATGCCGGAGATGCGTTCCATCTCGGCTGCACCGCCGAGACTGAAACCGGTTGCCATCTGCACGTAGGCATCGAGCGCCCACAATGCGACCACGACCGCAATCGCGGACGTCACCGATGCCCAGCGCGTTGCATCGCGCAAGGCCCACACCGCGAATAGCGCGAACGGCAGGAAGCGCAGCGTGGATGCAACCGTGGACCAGGTCTTCGCCGGTTCGACCGCGGCGAATCCCGACAATGCGATCGGCACCCAGTAGCAGACGAACAGCAGGGCGACGAGGTTCATCGCATCGTCGCGCAGCGCCATCCAGCCCCGCGCAAACAGCACCAGTGCAGCGATGCCGCCACACGCGAGCGGCAACTCGGCACTGCGCCCGAGTGGCAGCAGCACGAGCACGGCGAGCACGAGTAGCGTGGGCCAAATTGCCATGCGCGCGGCTACGATTGGATTCACAAAAGACCCTCAAGGGATGCGCGCGGTCTATTTACGAAGGAACACGGGCTTGGTCTCCCTCATCCGCCACTTCGCGCCACCTTCCCAGCTTCGTACTCCCTGCGGTCGCAGCAGCGAGAATGGAAGCTTAGCGGAGTTGCGTGGCCCTATCCGCCGTTCGATCATTGCGCGGCACCCTGCACCAGAAACGCTCAGCGCTTCGTGATTTCGTTATACAAAGCCAGCCCCGCCGCCTGCATGTCCGCAAGTCGATAGCGCTGCAACGGCGAGATTGCCGGCGCCGCACGCAGAAGCTCAGCCGCGCGCTCGGCCAGGCGGCGGTGGTCACGGGGTGGTACGCGACCTGCAGGATAAAGGTCGCCGAGCAATTCACCGACGCCGCCATGGTCATAGCCCAGCACTGGCCGACACAAGGATAGCGCCTCGACCACCGTGCGCCCGAACGACTCCGGCTTGTTCGATAGCTGCAGCACGAGCGAGGAAATTGCGTAGACATCGCGCGCATCGTCGCGCTGCGCGCTGATCACGACCCAGTCTGCGACACCGCGTTCGACCGCAAGGCGCTCCAGTTCCGTCACATAGGCTTCGCGCCCGGGTTGGCGCGCACCGAGCAGGAGCAGGCGTGTCGCGATGCCACGTTCCTTCAGGTCGGCAATGAGCTCGATCGCATCGGCGTGACCCTTTAGCCGCGTGCCGCGACCGGACAACGTCAGCAAGGGTGCGCCGTCCAGCTGCGCGAACTCGGCGAAAAACCACTCGCGCCAGGAACTGTCCGGCTGGTAGCCGTAAGGAAACTCGTCCGGATCGACTCCGCGCGGGATCACCACCAGCTTGGCCGGATCGGAGTTCGGGTAGTGGCGCAGCAGGTAGTCGCGCACCGTGTTCGATACGCAGATCACGCGTTCGCCGCGCGCCATGATCGAGCTGTACCAGCCAGGGCGGTTGAGTCCGTGTGCGGTAGTGACAAAATGCGGCCGCGGCGACAATCCGCGTAACGCAAGCCAGCCGAGCCACGCCGGCATGCGTGAACGGGCATGCACGATATCCACATGCTCGCGCTTGAACAGCGCGTGCAATTTCGGCACCTGCAGCAGGCTGCGCGGGGACTTGGCGCCAATCGGCATGACAATGTGCTCGCTGTCCTCGGCTAGCAGGCGCGACACCATCTGCCCGCCGGCGGAAACAACGATCGAACGATGACCGGCGGCCACCAGGGCGCGACCCGTCTCGAGCGCCGACCGCTCGGCGCCACCCGCGGCGAGCGCAGGTATCAGCTGAACGATGGTCAGGCGACGCTCACTCATGCGTCGATCAGGCCACCAGATCGAATTCGGCGCCGCAATAAGGACACTTGGCGTGGCCACCCTGTTCAGCAATCGGCAAATACACCCTTGGATGCGAGTTCCACAGCGACATCGCCGGCATCGGGCAACTCAGCGGCAGTTCGGCGGGACCTACCTGGTAGCGGTTCTTGGCATTGGCGGGAATAAGCGTTTCCGCCGCGGGATTGGATCGCGACATGGCAGGCTCCATCGACGAGTCCGCCAGTTTACCAGCACGAC
>JBDSFA010000171.1:0-3750 GCA_039919785.1 Dokdonella sp.
TGCTTACCTCAAACGCCCTCGACGTTGCTGCGCCCGCTTTCGAAACCGCGAGTTTCGTGCAAGCGCCGCTGCTGGCACCTGCGCCACGCACACCACCGGACACTCGCACTCCACGCGATGATGCCGCCCTTGCCGATGTGCTGCGTCATCCCGGCATCTGGCGTCGCGGCACGAAACCCGCCACCCGCGGCGACGCGCAACCCACCGGTCTCGCCGAACTCGATGCCGTGTTGCCCGGTGGCGGCTGGCCACGCGGTGCGCTCAGCGAGATCCTGATCGAGGAGGACGGCATCGGCGAATGCAGTCTGCTGCTGCCTGCGCTGGCTGCATTGACCCAGGCGCGCAAACGCGTCGCGCTGGTCGCACCGCCTTATATTCCGTATGCACCGGCACTCGCCGCTGCCGGCATCGATCTCGCCCAACTCGTGCATATCGATGCGAGCACCGCGGATACGCACTGGACAGCCGAGCAATGCCTGCGTGCGGGCTGCTGCGGGGCCGTGGTGAACTGGCTGCCGCAGGCCGACTATCAGCAATTGCGCCGCCTGCAACTTGCTGCCGAAACCGGTGCCGCGATCGGTTTCGTGTTCCGTCCACTGGGTGCGGCGAGTCAGGCCAGTCCGGCCGCCTTGCGCATCCAGGTCACGGCATCTGAAAGCGGGCCGCGCATCGACGTATTGAAATGCCGCGGCCGCCTCGGCAACAGCACCACCGCGATCCGGCTGCGCGCCTGATTGCATCGAGGCATGCGTGCTCTGGGCCTGCCTCTGGTTTCCGCAACTGGCGCTCGATGCGATTTGCAT
Organism: Dokdonella sp.; assembly: GCA_039919785.1. Lineage (GTDB taxonomy): Bacteria > Pseudomonadota > Gammaproteobacteria > Xanthomonadales > Rhodanobacteraceae > Dokdonella_A. The sequence continues at coordinate 804 of JBDSFA010000171.1, forward strand.
CGATGCGGACCTGCCATCCCCTGAATCCAGGGTGGCGTCATCCCGGCTCAAGCCGAGGTCCGGTTCTTTTACATCGGCTTCATTGACGTCCGCCGCATCGGGGTCGTTCACAACGGCTCCGTTTGCCGTCATCGACGGTCCGCTGCCGCGACGACACATCGTGCTCGCCAATGCGGCGGCGATGAAATGGGGCGTGCGCGCCGGCCAGGCCCTGGCGGCCGCACAAATGCTCTGCCCTCGCCTCACCGTCACGCCACGTGATACAGCGGCCGAACGCCAGCGCCTCGAAACGCTCGCTGCATGGGCGTATCGCTACAGCGCCGAAATCCACCTCGCATCCGTGGATACGATCTTCATCGAGGTCGGCGCCAGCCTCGCCCTGTTCGAGGGCTGGCCGGCACTGGAGCGGCGCCTGCGCAGCAAGCTTGGTGCGTTTGGCTGCACCTTTTCGATGGCCACGGCGCCGACGGCAGTTGGCGCACGCGTGCTCGCGACACAATCGGACGGCATGGCAATTCCCACGCTGGAACCCCTCGTGACTGCGCTCGGCGCCGTACCACTCGCGGCCAGCGGTCTAGACGTGAAGACCATCGCTGCGCTGCAAGGCATGGGCTTTCGCCATCTGCGCGACCTGTTCCGATTGCCACGCGCGGAACTCACGCGGCGCATCGGCGAGGATGCGCTCGATCATCTCGATCGCATGCGTGGCCGCATCAGTGAAGCGCTGCCACGCTGGCGACCGCCGGACCGGTTCGAGCGTCGCATCGAATTTTCGTTCGGCGTCGAATCCCATACCGCACTCGCGTTTCCGCTGCAGCGTCTGATCCGTGAATTTGCATTGTTCCTGATCGCACGCGACGGCGGCGTGCAACGCTTCAGCCTCGTGCTCGGCCACGAGCGCGGTGCGTGCACGCGCATCGACGTCGGTCTGCTCGCACCGCAACGCGACGCGACGAGCCTGCTCGAACTCGCGCGCGCGCGTCTTGAACGCATCCAATTACCTGCACCCGTGCATGCGCTGACCCTGCGCGCCGACGACCTGCCGCCGCTATGTCCGCTGCATCAGGACTTGTTCGACAATCATCACCGCGAAGAACTGGACTGGCCCGCACTCGCCGAACGCCTGCGCGCGCGACTCGGCGATGAAGCCCTGCAGGGACTCGTTTGCGCAGCAGACCATCGCCCCGGTCGTGCGTGGCGGTACACCGTGCCTGGAGATCGTGGGAGCGGCTTCAGCCGCGATGCTCTAAAGCCCTCTCCTTCAGTGGGAGGGTTGGGTAATGCTCTAAAGCCCTCCCCTTCAAGGGGAGGGTTGGGTGGGGATGGTGTTGCATCCCGTGCCAAAAGCATCGCGGCTGAAGCCGCTCCTACGCGGGCCTTGACCACGACCGAAGCTGCGAAGATCCGCCCGTTCTGGCTGCTGCGTCGCCCCATCGTGCTGCGCGAAGCACCCGCACGCATCCTCGCCGGCCCCGAGCGCATCGAAAGCGGTTGGTGGGATGAACACGACCAGCGCCGCGACTACTACGTCATCGAGACGCGTCGCGGTCAGCGTGCGTGGGCCTTCGTCGAAGCAGGTGCCTCGGTCGAAGTCGGTGCATGTGTGTTCCTCGCCAAAAATGAAAGTCACGTGTCGGTGAACTGGACCTTGCATGGATGGTTCGCATGAAACCGCCGCAGCGCCCGAAGCCGCGCCGCCTGCGCGCAGCCCTCGAACCGGATCTGCCCGAAGCCGGGATCGGCGACGATCCACGCAGTGCTCTGCACACGTTGATCAAGCGCAATAGCGGGGGCATGAATCGCAATCAGGACGGCTCCATTCGCACGAAGGTCGTGCGTACCACTGAAGATGCAAGCGTCGCGGAACTTCTCGGCCCGTGCGTTGCGCAAAACATTCGCGACACAGCGAGCTATGCGGAGCTGCACTGTCTGTCGAATTTCTCGTTCCAGCGCGGCGCCTCCAGTGCACAGGAGTTGTTTCAGCGCGCGAAGAAATTCGGCTATCGCGCACTCGCGATCACCGATGAATGCTCGCTCGCCGGCATCGTGCGCGCGCTCGAAGCCTCCAATGAAAGCGGCCTCGCCCTGATCGTCGGCACCGAAGTGCAACTCGCCGATGGTCCGAAACTCGTGCTGCTCGCACGCAATCAGGACGGCTACACAGATATCTGCAAGCTGATCACGACAGGTCGCCGGCGCAGTGCGAAAGGCGAATATCACCTGACGCGCCTGGATGTGGAACTGCTCGGCGATGGCGTGCTGGTGCTGGCCGTCTGCGCGACCCATCTCGAATGGGTGGTGCAGCACTTCCACGGCCGTGCATGGCTCGCGGTCGAACTGCATCGCGGTCCCGACGATGCAGCGCGACTGGCTGCGCTGCGTAACCTCGCTGCACAACATGATCTTCCACTGGTGGCTGCGGGCGACGTGCACATGCACCAGCGGCGACGACGCGCGCTGCAGGATCTGATGACCGCGATACGCATCGGTCGCACGATCGCGGAAGCCGGACATGCCTTGTTCCCTAATGGCGAGCGGCATCTGCGCAAGATCAACGATCTCGCTGCACTTTATCCAGATGACCTGCTCGCAGAAACGCTGCGCATCGCATCGCTGTGCACATTTGATCTGCACAAGCTCAATTACCACTATCCGACGGAACTGGTGCCCGATGGCATGACAGCGATCGATCATCTGCGCGAAAAAACATGGAAAGGCGCGGCGAAGCACTGGCCCGTTGGCGTCCCTGGCAACGTGCAGGCGCAGCTTGAAAAAGAACTCGTGCTGATTGCCGAGCTGGAGTACGAACACTTCTTCCTCACCGTGGAGGACATCGTGCACTGGGCGCGCAAGCAGAACCCGCCCATCCTCTGCCAGGGCCGCGGCTCGTCGGCAAATTCGGCGGTCTGCTATTGCCTTGGCATCACGGTCGTGACCCCGCAGAACG
>JBDSFA010000411.1:0-4597 GCA_039919785.1 Dokdonella sp.
GCTCGGGTCTCACGGTCGAGATCGACAACACGGATGCCGAAGGCCGCCTCGTGCTGTGCGATGCGCTCAGCTTTGCGTCCGAGCAGAAGCCCGACCTGATCCTCGACTTCGCGACGCTGACCGGTGCCGCACGCGTCGCGCTCGGTCCCGACTTGCCGGCACTGTTCACCAACCGCGACGACATCGCCAACGCCCTGCTTGACGCTGCGAACACCAAGCGCGATCCACTCTGGCGCCTGCCGTTGTGGCGGCCTTATCTGGCGATGCTCGACTCCTCCATCGCCGACCTCGCCAATGCAGGCGCGTCACGCCACGCCGGTTCCATCACCGCCGCGTTGTACCTGGAACGTTTCGTCACCGATGCGATTCCGTGGGCGCACCTCGATGTGTATTCATGGAACGACAGCGACAAGCCGGGCCATCCACGCGGTGGCGAGGCGCAGGGGCTGCGCGCGTATTTTGCGTTTTTGCAGAAGCGCTACTGCGCGACCTGCGCCTGATCCGCTCCCCACGCGCGCGAGAAAGGCGGGCGGTCGCGCACGACAGGTCGCTCTCGGGCGTTACCCAAACGCCGGGTTAATGACGGCAACATGAACGGGGTTTGCGTACCCCTTGCTGCTAGCATCGGGTGTCCCCCCCTTCCCCCCACCGTGCGGGGATCCGGGTTCTATCCGTGCGGACGTCGCGCTTGGCGAGCACTTGCCAGACGACATCGGCGGAATACATCGCGAAGGAGTACACCCATGAACAATAATCGAAGCACCCTGAAGCCAGCTTTGGCTCTCAAACCCCTGGCCGCGTGCCTGACGGCAGCATTGATGGCCGCAGGCGTCGCCGGCGCGACGGGCACCTCACTTCCCGCGTCCGGGCATGTCGCCAAATCCGCGTCGGCGGCCGCGCGGCACATGGCCCCTGCGATGGCGGCATTCCTGCGCGCGCACCCCCATGGTCAATCGCGTCACGTGGCGGCACCGGTGGTCGGCGTCACGGCGCCGGTTCTCAACTGCGCCGACGACAGTTCCGCGGGTTCGCTGCGTGTGGTGGTTGCTGCCGCCAGCGACGGCGACACCATCGATCTTTCCGCGCTGGTCTGCAGTTCGATTACGTTGACCCAAGGCGCAATCTCCTCGAGCGTCGCCAATCTCACACTGCTCGGTCCAGCCGCCACCGTGTTGACGATCGACGGCGGAAATGCCGGGCGTGTGCTCGATCATGAAGGCGCCGGTACGTTCACGGTCGATCACCTGACGATCAGCCACGGCCAGTACGATGGGACCGGCACGCAGGCCGTCGGTGGCTGCATCTATTCCAAAGGCGACATCGACCTTACGCATTCGACCGTGTCCAATTGCTCGGTGGGTGCGGGCGCCGTTGTCGGATTCGGTGCGGGTATCGCCGCCTACGGTGGCGCCACGCTCAGTAACGCCACCATCTCGGGATCGGCGGCGACTGGAAACGGCGGCGGCGTGGCCACGATCAACGGCGCACTCAGCCTGGAGAGCAGTACCGTTTCGGGCAACAGTGGTGGCCGTGGAGCGGGCGTGTATACGCTCCACGGCGACATCACGGTCAATAACAGCACCATTTCCGGCAACAACGGCACAGGGCTTGGTGGCGGCATGTACAGCTTCTACGGTCAGAACATGACCGTCAGCAACAGCACGATCAGCGGCAATACCACCACGAACAAGGGTGGCGGCATCGCGTCCTACTACGGCCTCAGCGTGCACAACAGCACCGTGGCGTTCAATACTGCGGCTAGTGGCGGTGGCATCTATCTGATCGCCGGAACCGCCGAAAGCATCAGCTCGATCGTCTCCAACAACACTTCGACGAGCGGCGCCAACGATATTGGCGGTGCGATTGACGTCACCGGCAGCAACAACGTGATCATGTCATCCGAGGGCGCTACCCCGGGCGACACGCTGGCGGCAGATCCAGGGTTGGTGGCGCTCGCCAACAATGGCGGGCCGACGCAAACGCATGAGCTCGGCAGCGGCAGCAACGCGATCGACTCAGGCCTCAATCCCGCTAGCCTCGCGTTCGATCAGCGTGGCACCGGATTCTTGCGAACGTTCGGTGCCGCCACCGATATTGGTGCGTTCGAAGTTCAACCGGTCGTCAGCGACGTGATTTTCGCGGACGGGTTCGAAGGTCTCTGATTCACGACCGACCTGATGCACGGCGCGTGATTGCCGGCGAGTCCACGCGTTGACAACCTGCAAAAAAACGCCCCGGTCGAAAGCCGGGGCGTTTTTTATTGCGACAGCTGCTGGCAGCGCGGCTACGCGATCAGTTGGTTTCGGTCTGCACGATCACGCCGTGCGGCAACACCACCTGGGCGAGCTTGGTATCGGTGCGGATGATCCCGACCTCATCGGCGAGGACATGTGCGGCTTCGTCGAGCACGACATCGCGTTTGCTTTTCTCTTCTTTCTCGCGCTTGAGGTCGCTGGCGACGCTGCGTTCGTCTGCCTGCAGGCCATCGTCCTGTAGCGCGGCCGTGTCCTTGGTCTTGGCGTCCGGTTGGGCGGCAACCTTGTCGGCTGATTTGCTTGTCGGATCGATAGCGGCCACCGGGCTCGCTGTTTCAGTGGTCGCGTGGCCGGTGCGATCGGTTTCCACGGTCTTGATGGTCGCGTCGACTGGCGCGCCGGCCTCAGCCAATTCGCGTGTCTTGCGCTTGGCTTCCTGCTCGTCGCGTTCCTTGCGCCGGATCTGTTCGTTCAGTGACACCGATTTCTCGTCGCGCAGTTTGCGCAGATCGGCGAGGTCGGATTCGAAATCCTTCCATGCCGAACTTTTGCCGGTGCGCTCCATATGGCGCTCAAGCAGCATCGGCACGACCGGCTTCAGGTCGGCTACCGCTGAATATTTCGCCGACGGGATCGAGGTCCACGGCAGTGCGTTGTCATAGCTCGATTCGCCGAAGTCCTTCGCATCGACGGTCAGCGGGAAGCTGATGTCGGGCGTGACGCCACGCAGCTGAGTCGAGCCGCCGTTGATGCGGAAGAACTGGGCGATGGTCATCTTGACCTCGCCGAAGACCGGCTTCTCGCTGTGTGCGACGTCGTCCAGGTCGACGAGGTTCTGCACGGTGCCTTTGCCGAACGTCGGCTCGCCAATGATGACGCCGCGGCCGTAATCCTGGATCGCGGCCGCGAAGATCTCCGACGCCGATGCGGATGCACGGTTGACGAGCACTGCAAGCGGGCCGTCCCAGGCCATGCCGGCGGTGGTGTCGTCGTTCGTCTCGACTTGGCCGTTCGCGTTGCGCACTTGCACGACCGGACCCTTGTCGATGAACAGGCCGGTCAGGTCGGTAGCTTCGGCGAGCGAGCCGCCGCCGTTGTTGCGCAGGTCGACGATGACACCGTCGACTTTTTCCTGCTTGAGTGAGGTCAACAACTTTTCGACGTCGCGTGTCGCGCTCTTGTAGTCGCGATCACCGCGGCGACGCGCGTCGAAATCCTGGTAGAAGGTCGGCAGCGAAATCACGCCGATGCGGCGCGTGTGCTTTTCTCCCTTCACCTCGATGATCGACTTCTTTGCCGCCTGTTCCTCGATGCTGACCTTCTTGCGCACCAGCGAAAGCATCACGTGCTTGCCGTCCGTGCCGGCATCGGCGGGCAAGACCTCAAGGCGCACGACCGTATCCTTGGCGCCGCGGATCTTCGCGACGACGTCGTCGAGACGCCAGCCGACCACGTCGACGATCTGGCCGTTCGGGCCCTGGCCGACGCCGACCACGCGGTCACCGACCTTGATCTTGCCGGACAGCGACGCCGGGCCACCGGGCACGACTTCGCGGATCGCGGTGTAGTCGTCATCGCGCTGCAGGACAGCGCCGATGCCTTCCAGCGACAGCTTCATCGCAATGTCGAAGTTTTCCGCGGAGCGCGGGCCGAGGTAGTTGGTGTGCGGTTCAATCGACGAGGCGTACGCATTCATGAACGTCTGGAACACGTCTTCGCTGTTGAGCTGGTGGACGCGGTCGAGATAGTTCGCGTAGCGCTTGTCGAGCGTTTCGCGGATGTCCTTGTCGGGCTTGTTCGCAAGTTTCAGGCGCAGCCAGTCGTTCTTGATGCGCTTGCGCCAAACGTCGTTGACCTCGGCCTCGTCCTTTGCCCACGGCGATTTCTCGCGGTCGTACTGGTAAGTTTCGTCCTTGCTGAAGTCGAAGCCCTTGACCAGCTGCTCGCGCGCATACGCGACGCGTTGACCGACGCGCTGTTCGTAGATGTTGAAGATGGCGAACGGCGCACTCAGGTCCTGATCGTAGATCGCGTCGTCGAGCTTGTCCTGATAGCCGGCAAACTTGTCCAGATCGCCTTGCGTGAAGAACAGCTTGTCGCCGTCAAGGGAGTCGACGTAGCGCTTGTAGATATGTTCCGACATCGCGTCATCGAGCGGCGTCGGTTTGTAGTGGAACCGGGTCAGGAAGCGCGTTGCCCAGATGCCGGCCTCGCCCTCGGTCGGCGTCGCCTTCAGCAACGGGGCGACCGATTCCTCGGCGGGCTTGGCGAACACCGGACCCATCACGGAGGTCAGGGCCACGGCGAGCAACAACTTGCGCATCAAATCTCTCCAAACCATA
>JBDSFA010000356.1:0-14750 GCA_039919785.1 Dokdonella sp.
TCATGGCTTCGCGATCACCATCGGCCGCGGCTTCGGCGTACCAACGGGCTGCCAATCGATAGTCCTGCTCAACGCCGCGGCCTTCCTGATACGCAAGTCCCAGCTGATACTTGGCCAACGAATCGCCACTCTTCGCTGCACGCTCGTACCAGGTCAGCGACAACGCGGCATCTTCGACAACACCATAACCATGGCGATAGGCCTCACCAAGCATGGCCTGCGCCAGGGGTTGTTCATGATTTGCTGCAGATTGAATGCGTGCCAATGCCGCCTTGTCGTCCGATCGTGCCCGTGTGTACTCAGCCCGCAGCAGACATTCGTCATCGCAATTTGCGGCACTGCCCGGCGATTTCGATGCAATCAATCTCGTGGCGGACCCACCGATCGGCCGAGGGTGATCCATCAGGTTCTGAACCGCGCCGGATTCTATCGCGGAGATGGCGGACGAGAGCGCAGCCCGCGCTCGATCATCACCCGTTTCTGCTTTGGTTTTTTTGAAATACGTCATGGCCATCGCAGGCTTGCGTGAAAAGCGATAGCTGTTCTCGAAATCCCAGGTACTGGCCGCCTCATCGCCTTGTGCGGCGTGCATCAGGCCAAGGTTGGCCCACGCCGACGCACGCGATGGCGCCAGGGCCAGCGTACGCTTGATCATCCGCCACGCATCCTTGGGATTGCCGGCTCGGAAATAGGCGAACGCCAGGTTGTTGCAGATTTCCTGGTCGGAAGGGTCCAGCGCCAATCCGCGTTCGAAGGCGTGTGCTGCTTCATCGAATCGATCGGTTGCAAACGCCTTCAAGCCGAGATCGTTGGCCATTCGCGCTTGTTTTCGTGTGCCGCGTGCGATAAACGGCAGTCCTTCGACCTGCGCTTTGAAATCGAGCAGCGCGCCTTCGTCCGCTGGTCGACCATTCAGCAATTGCTCGACCAAGGCCAGTCGCTGCTGCAGGGGATCGACGACCGACTGTGCCATCGCCAGTGACGAGGCGAGGTAGAAGATCGATACAAAAGTGCAGCGTAGCCGCAGGGAAATTGAAACGAACATGTGAAATTGCGTCCCGTTGAAACCGGCGCGGCGATTCCCGCATGAAAGGAGCGCATGCGAAAAGCCTGCGCGGTACCGATGGCCTCCAATGGCCGAAGCGACCGAAGCCATCCTCCTGCGAACTGGAACACGGATGAGCGAATGAACCAGACACCGACGCGTGATTTCAAGCCGAGCCCGGATTCCGCCGCGGTTCCTTCACGCGGAGACTCGATGCAGTGGCGTGGGCGAGGGCCGCCGCCTTGTTGCTATCAACGCACAGATCGCCGAGTCCGGATCCACGTTGCGGCATCGGGCGCGGCAGAATCCTGCTGGCCGTAGATGCTCAAGATGAGAATCCTGGTGTCGGCGTGCAGGAAATATTTCTCGATAGGAACCGACTCGCCCGCGATCATTTGCTCAAGCGACAGGTGTTCACCTTCAGCGAAGGCAACACGACTGGGTTCCCGCTTGCCGACATGCCACATCGCTACGTCCGAATAGGCCTCAATCGAATTCGTGACGTATTGCGTCAGCGAAACGCCTGGCAGCGGTTGCACGACAAACGCGACGATGCGTGCGCCCGGCGTTGTGCATGATTCAATATCGAGGGCCGCCGGCATGACGGCATGCGCCTGCCGGCTGCGCCAATGACCCTTTGGCGCGATCTCCAATTGCGCGCCTTCAATAGGCCATGCACTGGTTGGGTTTTTGTTGATGGGAAGGATCTCAAGAGCCAGCTTTCGCGAGAGCACCGCGGAGCCAATGTCGATCTCGGCCTCGATGATGTAGGAAACCGCAGCCTCAGCCGGTTCTTGCCCATCTCCGCAGCCAGCAGCCTTCCCGCTCCCCTCCTTCGGAAGCGGCAGTGGCAACGGCGTCGAAATGACTGAGACGCCTTTCCCGTCTATTTGCTGGCCCGACGCGATGGCTGCCTGCCTGTCAGCCTGAAAGATGCCGTATTTGATGGCATGGATATCTGGACGACCATGCGGCGACTGTACGTCGAGAACAATCGGCGTTGACGCCGCCGCGGTGAAGCATGTTTCACCGGCACTGGTTCGCGAGGCGGAGCAGGCAATCAGGTGTGCGCCCCTCAAGTCCACCAAAACTTCCGGCGCAACAAGAGCGGCCGCGATGAAAGCGCATTGAGACAGCACAGCGAGCATGTTTTCTCCGGAGGTCGAGCAGTCTCGCGTCGCCGATGCAAGGATAACAGGGTCGACTGTCATCAAGTCGAGCGCTACTCCGCGCGCCTCGCGTTAATCGGTGGCCGCGTTCAATTCCGGCAGACGCGGTGCAGGCATTGGCTCGACACGCGTTCCCGCGCCGGCGATATCAAGGGTAACGGCGCTACGACGACACCCGAAAGATCGAGGACGTAGCGGACGGCGCGCATTCACGGCGGAGGAGTATCGCCGTCGAGCGTTGCGGCGGCGAGCGCCGAAACGCTCGCCGCCTCATGCACGGGAAGCCGATCCTTTTCCCAACGCTATCATCCATCGAATCCGTCGGCGGACACCGGATCGGGCAAGGGTGTGCAACTGGCATACCAGGGCGTGGTGCCGGTAAGGGTATCCCACGACGCGGATGCATCCGGATCAAGATAGTTGGGGCACAGCGATGCATGGGTCAGATTCGGCGAAGGCGGCGGGGGCGGCATCGGTCCGCGCAGCTGGTTGAAATCGATGCGCAAGTCTTCGAGGCTGGTCAGACCCGCGAGTGAGGGCACCGTGCCGGTCAGAAAATTTGCGCCGATTCTGAGTTGCTTGAGGTTGGAAAGGCCGGCGAGCGATGGAATGGGTCCCGTCAGCTGATTGTTCGGCACGATGAAATAATTCAGCGCGGTGAGACCGGCGAGGCTCGGAATCGGCCCGCTGAGTCCGGCGCTGCCCGCTTCGAATTGGATGAGATGGACGAGTGGCGAGTTCAACTATGAAGTGCAGCGCGTTTGAAGGATCGGTCGAACAGATACTGCGGAGTGCGGAAGCCTAATCGTTTTCGTGGTCGCTGGTTGAGTTTGTCCTCGATCTTTTGGATGGCGTCATCGCTGAACGCGCCGAGGTCACAGCCTTTGGGCAGATACTGGAGCAGCAAGCCGTTGAGATTCTCGTTGCAGCCGCGTTGCCAGGCCGAGTAAGGCTCGGCGAAATTGCTGGTGGCGTCCAGGGCGATGTCGATCAGGGCATGCTCGGCAAGCTCGCTGCCGTTGTCCCAGGTGAGCGTGTGGACGCGTCGACCGATCGGGTAGAGCGCATGCAGGATCGCTCGCATCGTTGGCTCGGCCGCACCGCTGGGCACGCGGCGAAGTCGCACCAGGCCGGTTTTGCGTTCGACCAGCGTGACGACACGAGCAGTTCCCTTGCCGACGATGGTGTCGCCTTCCCAATCGCCGACGCGCTGCCGACCATCAACAAGCGCCGGGCGCTGTGCGATACGTCGCCCGCCGAAGCGCTGTCGCTGACGTGGCGTGCCGCAGCGATGCTGGCGTCGGCGCGTTCAACGCTGAAATGCACCACCTCGGGCAACAAAGTCGGACCGTTGCAGTAGCCGGCGCAGCTTTGCCGGCAAACAGCAAGCGGGCCTGTCTGCCGTTTCGCAATGTCATCTGGCCGACGTCAGCCGAACGCCGGGGAATTCATACGGACAATGTCTCCGTCTACTTATCAGTATCGGCGACGCGTCGAACCCCATACTTGGCGCATGCTCGCTCTTGTGCCCGACATCTATCGGGGTCGCGTCACATTCACCGTTCCCGCTGGCCAGGTCGAACTCGCCTCGTCGATTTCGATCAGCTGCAGAAGTTCTGCTGCCACTTCTTCGTAGGCCTGCTCAAGGCTCCAGTCCACGTCTTTCGCCAAGGCGTAGCGCTGGAGGACTTCGGTAAACGCAACGTTGCGAAGCTCTGAAGGTATGGCCATGACGTTCTCCCTCGTGATTTCCGGTGTGTAGAAACGTCATGCTATCAGCGGGAGAGCACCTTTTTCCGAGCCGTCGGCGCGGGATGTCGTGCAATGACCCGGCATTTCTTGCTCAGGCCAAGCCGCCAAAGCGCAGGCTTCTTGCGTCACAGCACGCATCGGTGTCTCCTCCTATTTCAAGGGCAACTCCTGCGCAGAAAAATCACGGGGTCATGACAGTCGTGCGAAAACTGCACCCTGACTCACTTGGACCGAGTCTGCGCAGCAGGGTGAGCCCGGATGGCCGGATTGCGCTCTGTTTCCTGTTCACCTATCCACGCATTGGTCGCGAGCCCGTGCACGGGCAAGCTGGCGTGCGTGCCGGGTTTCGGCTTCTTTATGGTGTTGGCCGCGCGTTCGGTCTTTTTTCCGTCCTGATGCAAGACCCGCAATGACATGACCCTGCTGGTTGCGCGTGCCGCTCGTGCGACGTTCACGGATCCACCCAACACGGAGACGCCAGCATGATCAGCCGTTTGACACTGCACGCGATCCTTGGCGCCGTGCTGGCGAGCCTGCTACCCGCGCGCTCCGCACACGCCGTCGTCACGTTCGTGGTCAACAGTGTCGTTGACCGTATCGATGACAACACTGCCGATGGCCTTTGCCACACCAGTACCAACACCTGTTCACTGCGTGCGGCGATCATGCAGGCCAATCACCTGAACGTGCCGGCGATACACATCGAGGTGCCTGCAGGAATCTACGCGATCACCATTCCGCGCAGTGGCACCACATTCGACGCCGAGGACACCGGCGATCTCAACATTGCGCCACTCAACGCCAACCAGAACGTCACCATCAGTGGCGCGGGCGCGGCGAACACGATCATCGACGGCAATCACCTGGAGCGCGTCTTCCATATCGCCACCGGAGCGAGTGTGACAATCGCGCGCGTGGCGATTCGCAATGGAGCGACATTATCCGGCGGCGGCATAGTCAACTTCGGCATCTCGTTGACCGTGACCGACAGCGTGATCGAGGGCAATGAGGGTTTCGACGGTGGGGGGATATACAGCGCCGGCGCATTGAACGTCGTGCGCAGCGCGATCCGTTCAAACATCGCCACGAAGGGTGGCGGCCTTTACCTGACCGGTGCGAGCACGCTGCGCGGAAGCGCCGTCTACAACAACGGGGCCGACGATGGGGGCGGCATCTACACCACCAGCCAGCCGCTCTACGTCGTCAACAGCACGCTGAGCACGAACTACGCGAACACCAATGGCGGCGGAATTTTCAGTTCAGGCACAACCAATTTCTACAATGCGTCGGTGATCAACAACGATGCCGATCATGATAGGGACGAGAACGGAGGCATTGGCGGCGGCGTGTATGTTTACTCGGGAACATTTGGCGTCAGCAATACGTTGATTGCCAAAAATACCGTCCTTGATGCGCCGATCGATGACGACTGCAACGGTTTTCTGGTCGCATTTGGATGGAACCTGTTTGGGGAGACGGATGGCTGCGCGTTCGGCGGCCAGGGCGCCGCCAGTGTGGGCCTGGTTTCCCCTCCCACCATCGGTCCCCTGCAAGACAACGGCGGACCGGTGTGGACCCATGCATTGCTGGCCGGCAGCCAGGCGATCGACAGCACGTTCGACAACGTCGGCTGTTACGACCAGTACATCGTGCCGCTGTCGATCGATCAACGCGGCGCACGACGCCCGGCAGGTCTCCGTTGCGACGTCGGCGCCTTTGAATACGGTGCGATTTTCGAGATCTTGTTCCAGGACGGCTTCGATGGGTGATTCACTACCAGAGACAGATGGAGTTGAGTCCCGAAGAAACACTGGATTTGCGGGCAGGGTCCTGTTGTGCGGGGCTGTAGGGTTCAAGTCCGTGCCCTCGCGTGCTTCGTTGCGTTGGCCGCACTGATCTGGCGGACCGCGCGAACCGAGCCCATAAAGCTGTGGGTGTTGGTGGCGATGATCGGCGTGGCCGCGACGATGGAGGGCGTTTATCGACCGGCAAAAAGGGGCAAAGGAGAAGGAGGAAGCTGAATCGCAACGAGACATTGCCCACGCCCATCTCGAGCGCGCGATAGCGGTTTTCGGTCGCCGCATCGAGCGGAAGCCCCCGACACGTCGACGCCGGTTTGCTACGCCTGCGCCAAACCGGTGCGGCACAGCAGGATGGCGATCGGGGCCGCAAGTTGTTTCATGCGTCGATATACTCATGGAGGTCGACCCGTTGCGCGGAGACTTCGGTGGCAGGGGCGGGAGAATCTATCGCCGTGTTCATCTGCACACAGATCAGCTGCGAAAAAATGGGTGCGTTGCGAGGGCTGCTTCGATTGCACGTGACCCGACGCGTTCATGGCGGGACCTGCAGCAAATGCAAGCCGCAAATCGCGCGCCGCAAACCCCGATCGACCACCCATGCTGCCCGCTTCCCTGAAGTAGCCCATCGTTGGAGCAAGGCAGCGGCGCTTTCAGGCCGATTGGCAGCTAAAGCCGGCCCCAGAAAATGCGGGCGCCGGCTAGAGGTTTTGACCGGACGATAGGACATCGTGGGTCAGAAATTCAAACGGGAAACGAGTCTGTCCCCTTGTCGCAGCGAGCGCGGTCGAATCGCACTAGCCTGTCTGGTTGCGCCGTGACATTCTTCCGCAGTCGGACCGTGTGTCGCGTGCGATTGATTGGATGGGGGAGATCCAAGCTATGCAGTGCCTGCCGAACGTGTTCACGATGAGCCCCGCATCGCTGTTCCACGCTGTACCGGCCAACGGAATCTGATCCGATCCGCTATACGTGCCCGCACTGTGGATCGCTTGCGGCATGTGCTTGTTCGCCGGAATCCAGTTCGTGCTGGTCGGCGCCAGCCGCGTCAAGGACAGCGTCTATTTGGCATTCGGCTGCCTGTGCTTGCTGCTGGCCGGCGATCTGTTGCTCACTGCGGCGCTGTTCCAGGCCCAGTCGATAGCCACGGCCAGCATGGTGGTGCGCGCACAGATTGCGTTTTCCTGCTGCATTTATCCGGCCGCCATTGGCTTCATCGGGCTGTACTCGGGCCTCGCGCACTGGCGTCGCTGGTTTGCGGTCGCCGCCGCTGCATTCGGCGCGTTCTTCATCATCAATCTGTTTTCGCCCGGCAGCGCGCTCTATTCCTCCATCAGCGCCACCGCGCCGCTGCTGTTGCCCTGGGGCGAGCGCGTGAGCCACTTCGACGGTGTCGAGTCATACTTCGCGCCGGCGTACTACGTGGTCGTGGGCCTTTGTTTTGTCTGGGCGCTTGCGTGCTGTATTGCACTGTGGTGGCGTGGGCGATATCAACGCATGTGGCCGCTCGTGCTGTATCTCGCGATTCAATTCGTTGCGTCCGAACACGCGCAGTGGGTCTACCGCTCCGGCGAGCGGGCGGTGACGTTCGAGGTATTGGCGTTCCTCGCGCTTGCGCTGATCATGAGCGACGTATTGCGACGTCAGTTACGCGGTCAGACCAAGGCACTCGGCGCAAGCCTGATCAGCCTGCGCATCGAGACCGATCGCCGCCAGAGCGTGGAAGAGGACCTTCGCCGCCTCGCCTATCACGACCGCCTGACCGCGCTCCCCAACCGGCACCGCCTGCACGATGACCTGCAAGCGGCGCTCGACGCGCAAGCCACCGACCACGGCGCACTGGCCCCTGATCGATCTCGACCACTTCAAGGCCGTCAACGATGCGCTTGGTCATGCAGTAGGCGATGAGGTCCTGCGCAGCATCGCGTCACGTCTGGTCGCGGCCGCTCCTGCGGGCACGCAGATCGCACATTTCGGCGGCGACGAGTTCGCGCTGGTGCTGCACTCGATTGATGGATTGAATGGATCTGCCGAGGAGAATGTCAGGCAACTCGTGTTGCACATCATGGCGTCCATCGTCGCACCGCTGCGCCTTGGCGATCACGAACTCGTGGTAGGGGCGAGCGCAGGCATTGCGCTTTTCTCCAATGCGAGCGGCGCCGCGTCCGACGTGCTTCGTCCGGTTGATGTGGCGCTGCACCGCGCGAAAGCCTCCGCTCGCCATACCGCTGTCGTGTTCGAGAGCCTGATGCAGGAGGACACGGATCGGCACCACAGTCTTGAGACGGATCTGCGCCTCGCGCTGAAGCGACATGAATTCGAGCTTCACTACCAGCCACAGGTCGACATGGGTGGGTGCTTCGTCGGTGCCGAAGCACTGCTGTGCTGGCATCATCCGGCCCGCGGCCTGGTCGGGCCGGCGGAGTTCATCCCGGTCGCGGAGGAAAGTGGGCTGATCCACGCCATCGGGCGCGAGGTCCTGCACCTGGCGTGCAACGAACGCAGCGGTTGGCCCTCGTCGCTCGCGCACGCCAGGCTTTCAGTAAACATAAGCCCCTGGCAGTTGTTCGCCGAGGATTTCGTCAGTACCTTGCTCGAGACCGTGCACTCGACGAAGGCAAATCCCGAGCAGATCACGCTTGAGATCACCGAGAACATGTATCTGCACGATCTCGATGACATCGCGTCCAAGATCCGCACACTCGATGCGCTCGGTTTCCATTTTTCGCTGGACGACTTCGGCTCGGGGTATACCTCTCTGGCGAGCCTGAAGAAACTTCCGGTGCGCGAGTTCAAGATCGATCGCGCATTTGTCGAAGGGCTGCAGCCGGGTTCGCGCGACGGCTTCGTCGAGGCGATGATCGCAATCGCCCACCATCTTGACCTCGTCGTCGTCGCGGAAGGCGTCGAAACGAAAGCGCAACATGCGGCATTGTGCGCGATGGGTTGCGACGTCACCCAGGGCTATCTGGTGAGCCGACCACTCAGCGCGACCCAATTTCGGAGCTGGCTGGCAGCAAATGCTGCGTGATCTGCGCGCTGCGCATCGGTGACTGTCACGCGCCGAAAACGTTTTTCAAGCCATTCCTCCGCAAGCAAATGTGTACGCCATGACCGATTTCTCCTGGCCGATGCAATGAGAACGGTCGGCAAACTTCGCCGCGCCGGTGGAGTTCCACCGCCGGTCGTAGTGGATGAAGAACAAAGGGGCCTGGCAATTCTGCCTTCAAAACGCAGAAATCATCCGCCTCACTTCGCGAAGGGACGAACTCACACACGCGACCCGCGTTCGCGTCGCGCGATTCCTCCGAGTCGACACTGTTAGAGCGCCCGCACAAAGCAGCCAACTCGCGCGTCGAACCGCGCGAGCGTGGTTGAGATTGGCTCCGGCCATCCTCTCTTGTCGGACAGTGGATGTGTTCGAGGGTGATGACGGCCGAAAACGGCGAGTTTGATAGCGCGGCCGGCTATAGCATCGCCTTGTGCCGCTGCGATTCTTCGTCCTCGACCTTGGCCGCTGCCGTGCGCCCTGCTACTGGAGGGAAATCGCGCGGTCATGCATTCACCGACCATCTACCAATGAGGATTCGATCATGTGGAAAATGTCTATCGCACTGGCGCTCGCGAGCGCATTTGTTCAGCCGTTGGCTGTCGCATCTGACCCGACGCCCGCCCACCCCAATTGTTCTGGCGTCGCCGATTACCACCAACTGGATTTCTGGATCGGCGATTGGGACACCTTCGAGACGGATATGCCAACGGGCCCCTCCGAAGCGCGCGCTCATGTCGAGCCGATCGCGCAGGGCTGCGCGCTTCATGAGCTCTATGAGCAGACCGATGGGCTCATTGGCGACAGCATCTTGAGCTACGATCCCGTCCGCAAGCAGTGGCAACAGACGTGGGTAACGAACCGCGGTGCGCTCATGGTCCTCCTGGGCAATTTCAAGGAGGGTGCGCTTGTTCTGGAAGGCGAAGCACATCTCAAAGATGGAACGACGGTCCTCCAGCGCATCACCTGGAAGACCCAGGGCAAGGGCGTGCGCGAGTATGCGGTCATGTCCAAGGATAAAGGCAAGACCTGGATGCCTGCGTTCGACGTGCTCTTCCTGAAGCATGTTTGACGAGATCTGCCGCGAATCCGGGCAGGTCGTGTGGCGAGCGCTTCAAGCGCGTTCCCTCCTGCTGTCCGGCATGCGGCATTGGCGCTCGGTCCAGCGGCTTGTGTGCTGATCAAACCGCAGAGGAGGTTATGGTGAAGTCCGCCAGAAAATACGTGCATCGCGGTTCTCAATAAGAAGAATCGAGCGTCATGGAACTGCACCGAGCGCGTTCCACGTCGCTCCTCTTCGCCCGATGCTTGCGGACGTCGGTCGTGGACTGGTGTACCGCAGCGGCGCGCACAGACGATGACGCAGTCGTGACTATTGCAACGATTGACGGCCGCGCTGCCAGGCCGTCGCCGTCCCGCCCCGGCTGGCGATGACGCAGATGCCGGCCGCGCTGCAACCGGCGTGGCGCAAAGAAAAGACGCATTGGCCGTGCCGAAGCCGTGCAACGCGGGCGACTGCCGCCCCGACAAACCCTCGTTCACCAGTCAGCGCAGCATCACTTTCACCGCGATAGCATGGACGGACCTCCAACAGAGTGAACGCCCGTGTGCTACTCCGCTCAAGTCCTGAGCCAATACGAAAAATACGTGCGGCTCTGGGGCGCTGACATCAGCGTCCAGCGGTTCTATCACCTGTACTTTTTGCGCGACCGCACGGTCGGGGTGAAGATCCCCAAGGCCATCGACGCCTGGTTCGCGAACCCGCGCAATGACGACGAGCGGCAGATCAAGGCGCTGATCGACACGTTCAACGCATCGCAAGCGTCCAAGTTCGAACAGGAACTCTTCAAGCAAAGGAAGCGCCTGGCCGATGCTACTCGCGCGTTGCAGACCAAGACCACGAAGAAGGCTGTTGAGGATCAGCGCATCGCAACAAACAAGGTCGATCAGATCTTGCAAAAGCTGGGCGACCTCAAGCGCACCGAACCGAAAGATCGCGACGCGCGCATCTTCCCGATGATCTACGCGCCTGTGATCATCATGCAGGACGGCAAGCGCACGATCGTTCCCATGCGTTACCAATGTCGCCCGGCAGGGAAGCCGGCGTTCTACGACGTGAAGTTTCCCGGCACCTACAACGCGCGCCGCGACAACCTGGAGGGATTCTGGAAACCCCAATTCGGCTCGGATCACGCGATCATGCTCGTCACGGCGTTCTACGAGAACGTGAGCTTGCACACAATGGAGCATCGCGCACTCGCCGAGGGCGAGAAGGAACAGAACGTGATTCTGCAATTCCGGCCACGGCCTGAGGAGACCATGGTCGTTGCCTGCCTTTGGTCCAAGTGGGGTAGTGGCGACGATGAACTCCTGTCGTTCGCCGCGATCACCGACGAGCCTCCCGCGGAAGTCGCCGCGGCCGGACACGATCGCTGCATCATCCAGATCAAGCGCGAAAACGCAGATGCATGGTTGCAGCCGCACGCAAGCGACCTGGCCAGGCAATACGCGCTGCTCGACGATCGCCAGTTGCCGTACTACGAACATCGCAAGGCCGCATAGCCAGTCTGCTTGCGATATCGATCGCGACTCGCGAGAGGTGGCCCGCGCCAGCTGAGCAGCAGACGACCGATTTTTTGGCATTTGCTCGTACGACGCTGACCATCGCCGACAGCTTGTGCTGGCTCAACAAGGGGCAATCGTCAGGCGTGCCGAATGTGGCTGCCGGAGGGGCGTTCACGATCAACCAGGCTTCCGCAGTGTCGATCACGGGATCGCTTTTTGATAGCAATAGCGCAGGCCGAGGCGGTGCGATTGCCGTGAACAATCTCGAAAATTCCGGTGTGGTTGTCATTCGCAACAGCACGTTTGTCCACAATGGCGCGCCGAACGGGCAGTCGATTCACGTTGGTGCAATTCCCGCATTCGGCCGCATGCTGTTGTCCGGCGCATCCGTGAGTCAGCAGGTTCCGCCGGTCCAGCCCGGGCAGATCTGATATCCACCACAGCGGTCATCGCCATCAATGATTCGATTATCGCTGGCACCAGCTGCAGCGGGGCGGCAGGATTTGTTGGCAGTGGCTCGTCGGTGCGGTGGAGGCCACTTCGGTGACGCTCGATGAGATATTCGCCGATGGGTTTGAATGATTCGCTCCATCAAGGCGGTCAAAGCGTGCGAAGGAATTACGCGTTGTTACATGTGATTCTTCCGCCCCACTATTGCTGGAAATCGATGGGCTCACTCCCTGCGGGGCTGGGTGAGTTTCGCGGCTGCGCTCAAAAACGCCTGTGGCATCCAAATCCAGAGGTCCTCGGCTGAACTGGGCTGTCACCGCGCGTGCCTGTCACCGAAGTCCGGACATGCCGCCATCCGCCGTCGCGTCAATAGTGGACTGCTCGTAGAAGCCCTGTACCGACGACACGCCGAAGAACGGAAAACTGTTCATCGCCATGCGCCACTGCAGTCCGTCATCGCTGTTCAATTGCAGCGCCATGCTGCGCACTCGCGCACTTCCATCCAGGCCATAGGGCGAACCGCCACCCACGGAGAGTCGCCCCGCGAACGGCGTGCGCACCGGCGCGAACACGCGCGCAGTCGACCACATCGTGCCCTGTCCATTGTCTTCGAAGTAGCCCGCGACACAGGCGCCCTTCGCATGCGCGCGACGGAATCCGCTGTAGACCTGTCCAGCCGGCTGCGCCTGCGAACGCGAAGGCTATGGCAGCAACAATGAGCGCGATAGCGAGCAATGCGCGCCATGTGCGGTTCGGTGTCGGTGGAGCAGAGCGCGGTCCAAGGTCGGGCATGGTGGATCCGGATCACGGAAGGATTACACGGGATTTCATCGACCGCCTCAGGTCGCCAAACGTCACCGCACGCACGCCTGAAGCGATTCAAAAATGGTCAGCCTCACACAGCCGCTTTGCGCGCAACGAGTGCGTACTTCCCTCGAGACCAGACGGGCGAGGAAATTCTGTCATCCCGGGGCAATGCAGGGCAGAGCCCGAGGTCTCAACGAAGCATGTTGATCATTCATCCATTTGCGCATTCATTGCCGCCCAGGCTTTGCGCCACTCCGGCAACAGATGTGAACCAACTCCTTCGCAGGAGAAAGCCATACCATTCACCGGACCCATCCATCGCATCCATGTCGAGGCATTTCGTGAACCTCAAGATCCTTTGCCTTCTCCTGGCCACTCTGGTCACCCATACGGTCCACGCGAGCCAACCTGCTGGTGTCTGGTCTGCGCGTTGCGAGCTTGATCGGCACCACCTCGTCGTGAAACTGGCATCACCTTCAGGCGATGCAGTCGAAAACCTCGATATGACCATGAAAATCCAGGACGACATCGGTAGACGGATTCAAGTCAAGATCAAGCCAGATTGGTATCTCCCATTTCCATCGAGCAAACCGCTGGACGATACGTGCGAGACGCTGGCAAGTCGCCGAATCGGCACGGACGTTCTCGCCTTGTTCGTTGCCAGAGATGGCCGCCCGGAGACCAACTATCTGACGCTTATCCTGCTCAACTGGAAAACGATGCGGGTTATCGGGGTGCGGGACGATTTTGGTGAGGTGTTGTCAGAAACATTCGATGTGAGACAAATCGCCCCGAGCTCTGCGGATGTTCGCGTCGCGCGATGGGATGCGAAGAAGGAATCGTGTGATTGTGCCGATGGCTACAATCAGGACTGGCTGCGCATCCACGTTTCTGGAACACGTTGGTCTTCGACCTGGCTCAAGCCAGATGCAACCGAAAAGGGGTCGGGTTCATCGGCGGCCGATAAAAAATGAGCTTGGTCCGATGGGCTATTGCTCGATGTCTTTCCAACATGAAGCATCTCGGCTGAAGCCGCTTCTACAGGAACGCACAAAATTTCACGTGGCGCCGTTTGCTCATCCCGCAACGTTCTGCTGAGCCTGATCGCCAAACGGCGCGCACCGCGGTCCAGTTCGCATCCAACCACGCGCGATCAAACGAAGACCGAAATCCTTTTCGCTGTTGACCAGACATCGCCACTTCGCGCGATATGAGCTGCGGCTTCATGGAAGGCCATGATGCGCAAGTCAGTGCCTTCAAACCCGACCGAATTTACCTTGGACGACGCTGAAAAAGCCGTCGTCCCGGCGAAGGCCTGGACCCAGCGTCTTTGAAATCCGTTGCAGCAGCTAGATTGCGGCGTTCGCCGGAATGACAGAGTAAAAGACAAGCGCACTTATTCAGCGTTGCTCTAGGCCCAACAGCGGCGGTCCGCGATGGCTGACTCGGCCACGGCGACAGGTCCACCGTCGGCATGTCCTGACAAAGACGAAAAGGAATTTGGTTCAATTTCCATTGCTAAAGACGACGAAAGCCATATCGAGCGTCGGCGCGCTGTGTCAAAGACGTGTCAGCGAACGTCATCAGCATTTTTCGCCGTTGTGCATTTTCATCACAAATATCCTGCAGGCAGCGTAACGATCGTCATCATCGTGCGCGAGTGCGCGGCCCGATTCCGCCGCGCAAGGTCGCCGTACCTCAGGGCGCAGCTGATCCCACTTCAACCGAGCCTGCATCGCACGCACTGCCGCTTCGGCGTGCGTAGCCACGTTGATCGGTCGTCGCGCCGAGGCAACCGTAGGCGGTACCTGCGTCGATGGTATTGCTGTTGGTTGCCGGCAGGTAGGTGCGCGTCGAGCCGCCGTGGTCTGCGAGTGCCCCCAACGCGAGTTGTGCTGCGGTGGCATGGACATGATTGGTTGCAGCATCGAAAAGACAGCTGTCGCCACCCGTACTGATGCTGCCTTCCGCATGGTCCAGCACGAGTCCGTTCGCACACGAACCCTGCACAATACTGTTGTAGACGCGCAGTTGCGCCTGCGCTGCGGAGCCATAGCCGCCGATGGCTGAACCCGAAACGCCGCTAGCCACAAAGTCCGGAGCGACGAGGGTGA
>JBDSFA010000044.1:0-4211 GCA_039919785.1 Dokdonella sp.
GGCCTGCGTGCCGCCGCGATCCATGGCAACAAGAGCCAGGCGCAACGCACGCGCGCACTCAAGGACTTCAAGAGTGGCAAGGTATCTGTGCTCGTTGCGACCGATATCGCCGCACGCGGTCTGGATATCGATCAGCTGCCGATGGTGATCAACTATGATCTTCCGATGGTTGCCGAGGACTATGTGCATCGCATCGGTCGTACCGGCCGCGCCGGCGCCGAAGGCCTTGCGATCTCGCTGGTTTCCAGTGACGAGGAAGGTCTGCTGCGCGATATTCGCCGCATGCTCAAGCAGGAGATCGCGATCGAGCCGATCGCCGGTTTCGAGCCGACGCGTCCGTTGCGTGTCGATGGCACTTCACGTCCGACCCAGAATCAGCGTCCGCCGCAGCAGCGTCATGCACGCCGCCCGCACGTCAGCAACGGCACCGAAGCGCATCCGGGTTCGCGCAACAAGAAGCCGCAGCAGCGCAACGGCGGCGGCCAGCGCTACTCGCGTCCGGCCTAAGCAGTACTCAGCCAGCGATGCGGCTCGAACGCCGCATCGCTGCTGCTTCATAAAACTTTACCTGCGCGACAAAAGCCGCCAACCGGCGCCGAGCAGACTCCTTATCGGGCACCCGCCCTCACTCAAGGAGTCCTGCTGATGACCATCTCCAACAAATCCACGCCCCTCCCACGCCGCTACTTCAAGCGCGCCGCGGCGCTCGCCTTGCTGGCCGGCCTTGCCATCACCGCCGGGGTCACCGCGATCGCACAGAGCGCCGGTGCCGCAGGCTGGCATCACCCTGCCGCCATGAGCGCTACGAATGTCGACACGCACGTCGACGACATGCTGCGGCATATCTTTGCCGAGATCGATGTAACCGATGCGCAGAAGGCGCAGATCGAGCCTCTCGTGAAACAGGCGGTTGCCGATTGCAGGCCGCTGCACGAGCAGTTTCACGCTGCGCACGCCGACGTGCTTGCGCTGCTCGGCGCCGACACCGTGGATCGCGCAGCGATCGAGAACCTGCGCGCCGACAACCTGCGCCTCGCCGACCAGGCTTCCAAACGCATCACCCAGCTGCTCGCCGACATCGCCGAGGTCATGACGCCGGCGCAGCGCAAGGCACTGGTCGCACGTATCGCGGCGCATCACGCCGACATGGAGGGATGATCACAACGCCTCGCCATCGAATGCCGCGCTCGCTACAGTGCGTGCCGATATGGCCGAACGCATCCTGATCGTCGAAGACGACCCCCGCCTGGCCGAGATGCTGCACGAGTATCTTGGCCAGGCGGGATTTCGCGTGAGCCTTGCAGCATTCGGCACACGCGCACTTGAACAGCTGGCAACAACCGAGTTCGACGCCCTCGTGCTCGACCTCGGTTTGCCAGACATGGACGGTCTTGATCTGTGCCGTCAGGTGCGCGCGAAATGCGATACACCGGTGCTGATGTTGACGGCACGCGGCGATGCGACCGATCGCATCGTCGGCCTCGAACTCGGCGCCGACGACTACCTGCCGAAACCGTTCGAACCGCGCGAATTGCTCGCTCGCCTGCGCGCAATCCTGCGTCGCCGTCGTGGCGAAGCGCCGATTGACCGACCTTTGAATTTCGGGCGGCTCGAGATCGATCGCGCGGCGCATGCGCTGCGCGTCGATGGACAGACGCGCACAGTGACCAGCTATCAGTTTGCGCTGCTCGTTGCGCTGGCCGAAAACGCGGGCCGCGTGCTGTCACGCGAAACCTTGATGGATCTGGTGAAGGGGGAGCAGCTCGACGTCTTTGACCGCTCGATCGACGTGCATGTCTCGCGTATCCGCGCGGCGATCGAGGACGATGCGAAATTGCCACGCCGCATCATCACCGTGCGCGGTGCGGGCTACGTGTTTGCGCGAGCGCAGGACTGACATGTCACGCCTCTATCTGCGCTTCTATTTCGCCCTGCTCGGCAGCCTGTTCGTGTTCGCCGTCATCGCTGGTTTCGTCTGGCATATGCTCATTGAGCCCGCGCAGCACGACAACGGCATCGGCGAGCGACTCCTGCAGAATGCGTTGGCACCCATCACGGCCCCATCGGAGCAACAACGGACAGCGCTGCAGAATCTGGTCGCAGGGGTCGACATCGATGTTGCGCTGATCGCGTCGGACGGGACCCGCGTTGCTGCCGTCGGCAAGCCATTGCCGATTGCCGTCGATGGCCGTTCGTTCACGACACCGCATTCGCACGCAGCCGGGATGAACTGGACAGTCCAGCTGCCGGATGGGCGCCGATTGTTTGCGAGCATGCCGATGGTCGACGGTCACGCGGAATACGTCCTGCTGCTGATGCTGCTCGCGATCGCACTCACCGTTGGCGTAGCGGCCTATCCCATCGTGCGGCGGCTGGCAACTCGCCTGGAGCGACTGCAGGTCGGCGTTGAATCACTCGGCGCCGGGCATCTGTCCACGCGCGTTGCGGTCGAAGGTCGCGACGAAGTCGCACGTCTCGCGCAGAGCTTCAATCGCGCAGCCGGTCGCATCGACGAGCTCGTCGGCGCGCACAAGTCGCTGCTTGCGAACGCGTCGCACGAGTTGCGCACGCCGTTGACGCGCATCCGCATGGCGGTCGAGCTGATGAAGGAATCGGCCGAGCCTGAGCGCAAGAGCGGCCTGAACCAGGACATCGCGGAACTGGATTCGCTCATCGACGAAATCCTGCTGGCGAGCCGTCTCGACGCCGTCGCCGAGACCGAAGTGAACGAAGACGTCGATCTGCTCGCGCTGGCCGCCGAAGAATGTTCACGCTATCCCGAAGTGGAACTCGAGGGTACGCCGGTCACGCTACGCGGCGACACACGCCTGCTGCGTCGCCTGCTGCGCAACCTGCTTGAAAATGCGCGAAGGCACGGCGTTGCGCCAACCCGGGTCGCGCTGGCAATGTCTGCACGCGGTATCGAAATCGTGGTAAGCGATCAGGGACCGGCCATGCCCACGGAGCAATGCGAGCGCCTGTTCGCGCCGTTCTATCGACGCAGTGGCTCGCGCGAGTCGGTCGGAACAGGACTGGGCCTCGCGCTGGTCCGTCAGATCGCGCGCCGACACGGCGGCGACGCGCGCTGCGAACCGACGCCGGATGGACAGTATCTGCGTTTCATCGTCACGCTGTCGCCGACGCGTTGAACAGCGATCCAGCCGATTATTTGTGCGCCTTCAAACACGGCGCGATGATTGCCTCGACGGATGCGCGCCGGTCTCCCAGAACGACCTCCACTTCGAGCGCCGCGCCTTTCTTCGGCGAATCGACGACGAGGCGGAGTGGCTGGGTAGCGGCGTCGAGATAGCGCCGCAACAGGCGTTTGAAGTCCGACGCGTTGGCCGAATCGCTCGTGGCCGCAAGCAGGAACCCGTCGCCATCCACGCCGTACCATCCGGAAATGGTGCCTTTCGCCGTGACCGACTTTTCGCCGGCCAGCGACCATGTCGCGATCGCGCGTTTCTCGCCGATGCCGTCCGGGCCTTCGAAGTCGCCGAGTGGAAAATCCTTTATCGCGTCCGGCTCGGGCAGGATCACTGCTACCGAGAGCGCACCGTCATTGCCCGTCGTGCACATGAATTCGACCTTCGCGCTCTCCAGCGCAATACCCGCGACTTCGGCGTGGGCGACGACGCGGGTCTTGATCGCTGCATCGTTCAAACCTTCGGCTCCCTCAACCGTCGAGGCGGACGCGCAGGTGAGGAGCAGGAATGACACCAGAACGGACTTGCCGGGCAACCGGGACGCATGCATGCACAGTACCTCTTTCACTTATCGACTCTGCGGATTTGCCATAGGTTCGGGTACCCCTTGAATCTGACGGAGCCTTCCAGATGACCAATCCCGCCTGGCAATACGACGCGCAGCATATCGGAACCCTCGTCAAGGCGGTCTATGCCTGCATTTCCGGAGCTGCCGGCGCGCCGCGTGATTGGGAGCGATTCCGCTATTTGCACAGGCCAGAAGCGTTGAGTCTGCGCACCGTGATCGATGCCGACGGACGGCCGCGCGCCGAAGTCTTCAACGTCGAGTCCTATATTCTGAATGTCGAACCGTTCTTCGCAAACAACGACTTCTTCGAGATCGAAGTCGATCAGCGCGTGGAACGCTTCGGGCAGGTCGCCCACGTATGGAGTCGCTACGAAGCCCGACCCGCGCCGGATTCGCCACAGCTGTTGAAACGCGGCGCGAACAGCATCCAGCTGTTT
>JBDSFA010000189.1:0-4898 GCA_039919785.1 Dokdonella sp.
GCAAGATCGCTTCCTGCCTGCTCGGCGTGACCCTGCTCGCTGCGTGTTCCTTCGCCTCGGCCGCCAGCGTGGTCATGACCGATGACTTTTCCAACGCGAAGAGTGGCTGGCCGCATTCCGGTGCGACGAGCGTCGAGGATCTGGGTTTTGCAATTTATGCCGATGGCGACTATCAGCTCACACCAGTGGCCGATCACGTGTTCGGCTATGTGAAGGCGCCAAAACAGGCCGAATCAGTGGATGTTTCGATCGAATCCGACATGTTCCTGCTGGCCGGCGTCGGATCGGGCCTGGCCGGTCTGGCCTGTCGTGTCACCGATGCGAAGAATTTCTACGGCTTTGCTGCGCGCGGCGATGCGGGGCTGACGATCTTCAAGGTGATCAAGGGCGAAGTGACGCCACTGGCCCATGGGCGTTTGCGCAGCGTGCTGGCCGGTAGCGTCGATACGCGCCTGACCGCGAGCTGCAAGGGTGACGAACTTCGCTTGAGCGCCAGGGATGGCGACAGTCTGGCGATCAAGGACAGCGCCCTGACGAAAGGGACGGCCGGTTTGATCATTTGGGGCGAAAAAGCCGCCGGAACCATGGCGACGTTCGACAACTTCACGTTGTCTTCGCTCGGCCATTGAGTCAAAAGCTTTCGAGCACGCTGCGGATGTCCATTCACGCTGAGCAGAAGGCGGTAACGGTCGCCACGCCCGATGCTGCGCATTTCGCCGCACCGCAGTGTCAGAATTGCGGCGCGGATCTGCACACTCCCTTTTGCCCCCAATGCGGGCAAAAACGCGTGGAGCGTATTGGCAGCTGGCAGCTTGGCCAGGAGGTATGGAACAAGTTCAAGTGGTTCGATGCGAATGTCGTGGTGTCAGCGCGCCGCTTGTTGCGTCGACCTGGCGCAGTCGCTCGCGAATATGTCTTTGGCGCTCGAAAGCGCCACCTCAATCCCATCAAATTGCTGCTGGTCGGTATCGGATTCCTGGTGCTCATCGTCCAGCGCAGCAATTATCTGGCGTCTGCCAATGCGCCGGTATCCAGTGCCATGGCTATCGTGCAGGCGTGGGCCAATCTTTCTTTTTCGCTCAGCGTCGTAGCCATCGTATTGGCCACGTGGGTGTTCTATCGAAAATGCGGTGGATTCAACCTATTCGAGCATCTCATCCTCGCCTGCTACATCCAGTTCGTGGTGGTGGTCGTGAGCGTACTGACCAAGTTGCCGACCCTGATCTGGCCTGATGCAGCCTTTCTCGCCCAGCACCGCCTTGTGTCGAGCTGGCTGCTTGATCTGGCGGGGCTGCTGATCTTCTTCAGCGCGTGCCGGCAGTTTTTCCTGATCGATATCCGGCATGGCTGGGTTCGCTTGCTCGGCGCCAGCGTCATTTTCCTCTGTTGCAAATGGATACTCGTACGTCTCTACGCACTGATCCTCGTCAGCATCGTGCTCTCAAGCACCTGATCCCTCTACTCATCGCTACCCGCGGAGACATCCGATGCCCAAACGTTCATTTTTTATCTTGCTGCGCCTTGCCACAGGCTTGAGTCTTCTGCTGGTCCTGTCGGCCTGCAATGCCAGTGTCACGCCGGAAACTGCGCCGCCCACTACGAAGGAAAGCGCACCCACGCCGGCGCCGAACAAACCTGCTGTTGATCAGGTCGCCCTCGTCAAGGAAGTTTCGGCGACGCTGCAAGCGTGCAGCTACGACGGCGAGCCGGTCAGTTTCAAGGGGAAATCCGGCAACGCGCCGTCTGACTGCCGTGACATGGTCGCCAGGATCATGAATTTCACAGGATTGCCGCAGAACTTTGTCGTGGTGCAGGCGGATGTGCCGAACGCCGCCGCGGTCATCGTGCTCGATGACCAGCAGATCCCGAAACGCGTCATTGCCTTCAATCCGCAATTCATCGATGTGGTTCGCCAAGCCACGCATGGCAACACTTGGGCCCCGGTCAGCATCATGGCCCATGAGATCGGCCACCATCTTTCCGGACACACAATCACACCGGGTGGCAGTCAACCGCCGACCGAACTTGAGGCCGACAAATTCAGTGGCTTTGTTCTCTACAAAATGGGTGCCGGTCTCGACGATGCGCAAACGGCGCTAGAAGCGCTGGTGCCCGAAGGCCCTGATGGCAAGACCCATCCCGGTCGCGGCAAGCGCCTGAGCGCAGTGCGCGAAGGCTGGCAACAAGCCTGCGTGCAGCAGCACGGCAGCTGCACGGGTGGAAAACCCGCTCCGCTAGCCGCCACAACGCCGCCCTCGACGCCAACGCCAACCACTCCAGCCAGCGAAGGCCATTCGCGCGATATCGCAGCTGCCGTACAACCTGAGAAGTCAGTCGGATCGATGCCCACACCACGCGAACAACGCGCAACGAGCTCGAACGTCCCTGCGACACATGTCGCCAGCGTTGACCACTTGCCCGCACCGGGCTCCATACCGAGCAAGTTTGATCGCTTCATCTACGACGAATACGGCATGCTTGACCCGTCGATACGCGCGACGTTTGAAGCAAAAGCTGTCGAACACGCACACGTGCACGGCGTCGAAATCGTCACGATGCTCGTCCGTGATCTGCATGGCATGGGCGCCAAGGAATATGCGCTCGCGATGATGCGCCAGTTGCGTGTTGGCAAACTCGATGTCGGCAACGGTGCGGTCATCGTCGTGGCACCCGATCAAGGGCAGGCGGCGGTTGTCTGGGGTCCTGGCATTGCTGCAGAGATGAGGCAGAGCAATCCAGTCAGCCAGATTGGCGGCTGGCTCAAGACGTTCTGGCCAATCTGCGTGCGTTACAACGGGTGCCGTGGCAGCACCGAAAATCTCCTGGCGACCGCCGATCACATCATGCGTGATACCGACGAAATGGAATGGACCGTGCGCTATCAGTCGTTGGCCGCGATGTGGCAGGCCAGCCAGGACAAACCGGAGGGCAGCGACACTGACCCAACCGTCAAAAAAATCGCGACCTTTGAAGGCACGGTCATCGCCCGCGACGTGAAAGACGACTACGCCGGCGCTTTTGTCAACCCGTCGATCGTGGCGATCGAAGACGCAGTGCACGTGCAGACTGCCGACGGCTTCAAGCTCATGGTCTATGTCGTGCGTGGGACGGAGTTGCTGATGCCGGGGGGCGAGCTCAAGGCGGGTGGTCGCTACCAGTTTGTCGCCCGCTCCAACAGTATCCTTACGCACAACAAGAACGATACTCAGTCGTTTGACTTGCTGAGCTACAGCCATCTCGATTGATGGTGTTGCGTCCGGTCGGCCATTCCGATGAGACTGTCGCGATGGCCGATAACGGCAATGATTGGAATAGTTGGATAACTCTTGACCCGGGGAACTCGAATGATGATTTCAAGATTCGCTGCGTGTGTTTCGCTGCTCGTCTTTGCAGTATCAACGCTGGCCGCCACTCCGACCGATGCCGGCGTCGAAGCGACGCTCAAGCGTCAGGCCGATGCTTGGGACCTGGCGATCATCCACAAGGATCGCAAGGCAATCGACGACAATATCTCGGGCACCTTCATGCAAATTGGAAGTGACGGTGCCAAGGCCGACAAACCCGCGTTTGTTACCGCACTCATGGACAAAAGGCTTTCAATCGCGCCCTATACGGTCGAGGATTTCCAGATCCGCGTTTACGGGGACACCGCGCTCTTGACAGGGACGACCGCGATGCAAGGCAGTTGGGATGGCAAGGCGTTCAACAGTCACTATCGCTACACCGACGTCTACGTCCGCGAACACGGCAAGTGGCGCGTGGTCAATGTGCAGACAACGCCGATACCCTGAGGTGCCGTTCAGCGCGCTGCGTTGGAGAAGGTTGACCGGGGACCAGGGTTAACCGGACTCTGCTTGTTGGTTCGTCGGTGCGCCGAGTGCTCGCCGACCGGCCAATCCTCGCTCGGCCCGACTGGCGGCAAGCTGCACTTCGGTCGCCTTCGGAGAGTCCATTCTGACCCAGATTTTGCTCTGGCGATTTCGTCCCGCCGCTCTAAAACCCACGGCAAAAGCACCATGCGCCTGGCGTCGGCGGTGAACCCCTTGCGGAGTTGTCAGGCAGGGATGGCAGAGCAAGGAAACACGCTCAAGCATGCTGGCCCTTTGCGCCGCGTTCGTGCGTGTTTCCAAAGGTACCTGCACGAAACGGAGTTGCGCCATGTTCCCCGCCCGCGTGCTGCTCGCCGCCGTGCTGTCTGTGCTATGTACCGCATGCGCGCTGCCGGTACACGGCGTGCCGCCGGATCAACTGGCGACCGGCAAATTCGGCAACGAGGGCAATTCATGGGCACTGCGCGACGCTGCAGCCGTGAGCGGCCCCGAAGGGCTGATCCTGATCTTCACGCGCCTGTACTTCGACCGGAAAAAATGGGTGCAGGACGCGCAATTCACCTACGACGACCTCACGCATTTCCTCGACAACGCGGTCGATTACGCGCCCGAACTCGATATCAAGCTCAACGCCAACGGCAGCTATGCCGCGCACCGGTTTGCGTATGGCCAATACGGCGCCCGCTGGTTGGTTGACCCTGCGTTCGAGCACTCTGTTGCGCTGAGCGTGAACGATGGTCAGCGCATCGAAGGCACGCTGCACTTCGACGGCCAGCGCGCCGCCGCTGGCATCGACTTCGACCTGCCCGTGCTGGTAATCGGGCCGATGCCGCGCCCCGGCGTGCCATTGCCCGCCGATGGCGGTGCGCCCGGCCGCTATCTGCTGGCGCGCTCGGACGCCATCGACAAGGGTGATCTCGATCGGCTGTTGAGCTTGCTGTCGCCAGAGGAATACCGCGACGCCGTCGGCCATTCCACGTTCAACAGCGACGACTTCATCGACTACGCGCCGGGCGACCTGGTTCAGAGCGGCTCTTCGTTCTACCTGCTCAAGCAACGCATGGACAT
>JBDSFA010000369.1:0-5448 GCA_039919785.1 Dokdonella sp.
ACATGTCGGAAACCGTCGTCGGTCGCATGCTCGGAATCGGCGAGCAGGTATTTCGCATTGAAGATGTTGAGGCCCTTGTTCTCCATCGCGCCCATGGTGAAGTCGTGCGTGGCGACGATATGGAATACGTCGAGGTCGTAACAGCGGCCGTAACGCTCCTCGTCCCAGCGCATCGCCATCTTCACGCATTGCATGGCCCAGTCACAGCGACCGATGGAGTCCGCTTCGGCATGGATGTACAAGGCCACACGCCGCCCTTCGGCCGTGACGAACGAGTCTTCGATGCGTTCGAGTTTGCCCGCCACGAGTGCAAACAGGTAACTCGGCTTTGGGTGCGGATCGACGAAGCGCGCCCAGTGACGACCGTCGTCGAGGTCTCCGCTGCCGTCCGCGTTGCCGTTGGCGAGCAGGAGCGGAAAGCGATTCTTGTCCGCGCGCAAGGTCACGCTGTAGCGCGCAAGCACGTCTGGGCGGTCGAGGAAGGGTGTGATGCAGCGAAAGCCCTCGGCCTCGCACTGGGTGAGCAGGAAGCCGCTGTCGGGTGAGCCGCTGCGATAAAGCCCTTGCAGTGCCGTGTTGCGTTCTGGCGCGATACGCACGCGCGTCTCGATGACGGCGCGGTCGCGCAGACCAGCGATAGTGAGCTTGTTCGCCGAGCGCTCGTATTCGTGGCTATCGAGGACGCGGCCATCGACACGGACTTCGAGCAGGTCGAGTTCTTCCAGGTCCAGCTGCAAGTCGGCGTTCGCCTGCGTCGGGTTGCGCTCGGCCATCAGGCGTGCGGTGACGAAGGTCTCGGCTGGATCGAGATCGAACTCGAGTTCGGTCTCGACGATGCGCCAGGCAGACGCTCGGTAGTCGTGCAGGAAACGAGTCGGCTTGGCGTTGGCGGTGTCGTTCATCGGAAAGCCGTGCGATCAAGAGTGTCCATGGCAGGCTAGCATGCGCCTCGTGCGGGCGTGTATCGTGCCAAGCACCGCCACCGAAATTGTGCGATGCCAGCCGACGATCATCTCGATCCAGCCCCGATTGCAGCCGCTACGATCGACGTCACTGCGATCGAAGCCGCCGCGGTGCGCATCGCACCGCACGCACACCACACGCCGGTGCTGCGTTCACGCACGCTCGACGAAATGACTGGCGCACAACTGCACTTCAAGTGCGAGAACCTGCAGCGCGCGGGTGCGTTCAAGTTCCGCGGCGCGTGCAACGCCGTGTGGTCGCTGAGCGATGCCGAGGCGCAACGCGGCGTGGTGACGCATTCGTCAGGCAATCATGGTGCGGCGCTCGCGCTGGCGGCTCGCACACGTGGAATTCCGGCGTATGTCGTCGTGCCCGAGGGTGCAGTCAAATCCAAGCTCGCTGCGATCGAGGCATATGGTGCCACGCTGCATCGCTGTGCACCGACCATGGCTGCTCGCGATGCGATGGCCGATGAAGTACGCAAACGGACCGGCGCTACCTTGGTCCATCCGTTCACCGATCCGCGCGTGATTGCAGGACAGGGTACGGCCGCGTTGGAGCTTTTGCGCGAAACGGGTCCGTTGGACGCGCTGGTTGCGCCCATCGGTGGTGGCGGGCTGATCGGTGGCAGCGCGATTGCGGCGCGCTCGCTCGCTGCGGGCATGGCTATCTGTGCGGCGGAACCGGAAGGCGCGGCCGATGCGTTCGACTCATTGCGTCGTGGCGAGCGCGTGACCTACATCGAACCGAATACGATCTGCGATGGATTGCGCGGCACCATCGGACCCATCAATTTCGCACTCCTGATCGAATACGCCGTTGCCGTTCTGCCAATTGCAGATCGCGACACGATCGCCGCCATGCGGCTGATCTGGCAGCGCCTAAAGCTCGTGGTCGAGCCTTCATCGGCGATCGCGCTTGCGGCAATCCTGGGTCATCGCGAGCGCTTCAGCGGCTGTCGCGTCGGCGTGATCCTGTCAGGCGGCAATGTCGACCTCGACGCACTGCCGTGGTAAACCGGGATCGAGTCGGATGCGCGTCAGTCGGCTCGCGGTGTGCGGCGCAAATTGACCAAGGCGAGCGCCAGGCCGATCAGCGCGATGCCGAGGCATTCCAGTAGCGAGGGCTGTTCGCCCAGCAGCGCCCATGCGAAGGAAACCCCAACGATCGGAATGACCAGGCTGGAAAGGCCGGCGATATTCGCCGGTAGACGAGCCACGACATACGACCACAGGAGCCACG
Source organism: Dokdonella sp. (assembly GCA_039919785.1). GTDB lineage: Bacteria > Pseudomonadota > Gammaproteobacteria > Xanthomonadales > Rhodanobacteraceae > Dokdonella_A. Next base: position 2,206 of record JBDSFA010000369.1, read on the forward strand.
CAAGTCCCGACGCGAGCACGGCGTTGTAGGCGAGGGCGCCAATAAAATAATCCGACCATTCGATCGGACGCTCCGGTACGAGCAGTGCAATCGCGACGACGCCGAGCGTACCAAACAGCATCTGCCAAGCGGTCAGCGACAACGCACTGACACCGCCGCGCTCGAACAGGCGCTTGGACAACACGACGCCAATCGCCCAGGCAAGGCCGCCGCCCACGGCGAGCACAGAACTCTTCGCATCGCCGAGACCAAGCCAGGGTTCGAGCACCAGCACCAATCCAAAGGCCGCGATGGCGAGACCCATCCAGAGTCGCAGTGGTGGACGTTCGCCAAAGCACAGCCAGCCGATCAGCACGACCCAGAATGGCATCGTGTAAGCGAGCAACGCAGTCTTGCCGGCGCCCCCACTGACCAGAGCCGACTGCACCAACACCTGAAAGCCCATCGTCTGGGCCAGCCCGATGAGCGCAGTCGGCAGTAACGGCGGCGGTCGCAGCGATTCGCCGCGCACGAGCAGGGCGACAAACAGCACGATGCTGCCGAACACATAACGCAGTGCGGAAAACTCGAACGCGCCGCTGTAGCGCAGCGCCTGCTTCATCACGATCCAGTTGTAGCTCCAGATCAGGGTAAGCAGGGCGAGGCCGACAAACGCGGCGCGGCGGGAGGCGGGGACGTCAGTCACGATTGATCGCAGACGCACGACAGCGGCGTCGGGCTGCGTATCATACGCACCCCGAGGACAACCCACGCGGAGCGGACGGTCAACATGGACGAACACGTGCTGGACGACCACCGGACACGTTGCAGTTGGTCCGCCGGCGATGGCGCTATGCGCGATTACCACGACACCGAATGGGGCGTGCCACTGCACGACGACCGCGCGTTGTTCGAATTCATCTGCCTCGAAGGCGCACAAGCGGGCTTGAGCTGGCGCACCGTGCTGAGCAAGCGCGCGGCGTATCGAAGTGCCTTCGCGAATTTCGATATCGAAGCGTGCGCGAAACTCACCGACGGGTGCATCGAGAAGCTGCTCACCGATCCGGGGTTGATCCGCAATCGCCTCAAGGTCACGTCGGTGCGCGGCAACGCGCGTGCCGTATTGCTGGCGATCGATGAGCTCGGCAGCCTTGATTCATTGCTATGGTCGTTCGTCGACGGCAGCACGATCCAGAACTGCTGGCTTGATCGAAGTCAGGTGCCGGCGACGACGTCGATCTCCGATCGCATGAGCAAGGAACTGCGCCGCCGCGGCTTCCGTTTTGTCGGTTCAACCATTTGCTACGCCTTCATGCAGGCGACCGGCATGGTCAACGACCATATCGTCGACTGCTTCCGCCATCCCGCACTTGCCTGAGGTCTTGCCGATGATCCTCACCGACCCCGCGGCGTTCCTTGCCGAATTTTCTCCCGAGCGCTACCCGTTGCGCGGCGCGGCGACCGCACGCGGCGCGTTCCTGGTCAGCCCGGCCAGCGACACGCTCGCGGCCGAGTCGGCGACCGACAACCGCTACATGGATCTTTCGCGTGCGCCCGATGCTGCGCGCGCGCTGCGCCAGCATGTCGAACTTGCGCGGCGGCTCGGCGCGGATGTCCCGGTCATGATTTTTCCAGGCTGGCCGGATTGTCCCGACGGCATGTTTCCCAACAATATATTCGCGACGACGCCGGGAAACCTCCTCATCGGTCGCATGCGTCACCCGGTGCGTCAGCGCGAGGCCGCGCGCGATGACATCCGAGGTTTTTTCCGCAACGTGCTCGGCTACCGCGAGATCGATCTGACGCAAGGTCAATTCGTCGCCGAGCTGACCGGTGCGCTGTGCATCGATCGCGCGCGTGGCGTCGGCTATTGCGGCCTCTCCGAGCGCTGCGATCTGGCCGGTGCGCGTGCGATGCACGAGGCCTTCGGCCTGCGCCTGACATTCGCGTTCAACCTTGCTGCGGGTGAATATCACACGAATGTCGTGCTGGCGATCCTCGCCGGGCGCGCCGCGATGATCGCCGATGATGGCTTTGCCGATGCGGCGGTGCCGGAGGCGATCGCGCGCGCGTATGCCGGCAATGCCGTGCGCCTGCGCCCCGCGCAAAAGCAGGCGTTTGCGGGCAATGCGATCACGCTCGCGCCGGATCGCGTCTGGATGAGCGCCGTCGCCGCGGCAGCTCTCGAGCCCTGGCAGCGCGCCATGCTGGAGCGTTCGGGCTTCGCGATTGGCGACGTCGATCTCGAAGAAATCGAGAAGGCCGGCGGCAGCCTGCGGTGCTGTGTCGCCGAGATCTTCTGATCTCGCACGGTCGCCGAGGCGATCGATCCGCGGGCGCCAGGACTCGAATCTTCGGTCCCTGGGCGGTGATCCGATCAGCTTTGCGGCGGATTACGTCCCGCTACCCCAGCGGCTAGTGTACGAAGAGACGACGATAACCGACGCGACTGCGTGCTGGTTCGAAACCGCATTCTCCGATCGAGACGGCGTCACAGGAATGACGAGGGCAGCGGAGAGCGATGAAGGTCGCAGCTGCCGGCGGCATCAACTTACTTTTTGCTCAGATCGTGGGGATTTCATGAAAAAACCAATCGCCGCCGCCATTGTGGCTGCGCTCTTCAGTGCTGGCGGTTTGCTGGCACCTGTATTCCCGGTGATGTCCGCTACCGCCACGGAGAACGTGGATCCGGAAGCGAACATGTTGTTGTTCAGCGCTTATCCGTTCGATACCCAGCGCGGCCATCTGATCGCGCCGGCACCTTTCTCGACGAATACGCCCGGCGGCGACACGCTGCAGGTGTTGCAGTTCAACGGGCCGGTCAAGCAGCAATGGCTGGATGCGTTGTCTGCGCGCGGCATCAAGCCGATCCAGTACGTCGCCAACAACGGCTACATCGTCTGGACCGACGCCGCTGCAAAAGTGCAACTGACGAAGCTGCGCAGCAGTGCGACCTGGCTGCAGTTCGCGGCGCCGTACTACGGTTTCCTCAAGCTTGACCCGGCCCTCGGTGCGCGTCTGTCGAACAGTAGCGGCGCGAACGACGAGGTCGATGTAGTCGTACAGGTCTACCGGCACGCCAATGCCGAGGCGACCCGTCGTTTCGTCGCCAGCAAAGGCATTCTCAGCACCAACCAGCTGGGCCCGGTCGGCAGCGGCAAAGCGAGCTACAACTGGGCGCCGATCCTCGCCTTCGAGAACCTGAAACTGCGCGTGCATCTGTCCGACATCGCTGCGATCGCCGATCGTGCCGACGTGACCTTC
>JBDSFA010000089.1:0-5258 GCA_039919785.1 Dokdonella sp.
TATTTCTTGTCCCAGATGTCGTGGGACGCAGGCTGCAGGGGAATTTCCACCGCGCCACGCGCGAGCTGTTCCAGGCGCACCGTGCTCATTCTGTTGTTCTCTCCCGTGTACGGCCGGGTCAGGGCCCGGTCTGGTTGTTCTTGATCTGCTTGTCGCCGTGAACGCCGGCAAAGCCGGTATGCCCGGAACGTCCATTTTCCGGCGGTGTAGCGTGTCCGTTTCTCGCCCCGTGCGGCGCCACGCTACCCAATCCATGGGCTTTGCGGGTCTGTGTTACCACAAGATATAGTGGCGCCGGGCCGCAAAACTACGCTGGGCGTCCATGGATGTAAAGCGAAATTGGGTGCCGCGATGACTCATCGGCGCATGAGCCTGAACGGATCGCCGATATCGCTGCAAGAAAGCGCGAAAGGCATGAAACCTGAATGCTTTTGTGTGGTCTGAACGAAGCACTGATGCTTGCTCCCGAATCGCCAAGGAAGCCTTCCATGCCTAACCTCCGCCACCTCCGTGCCGTGACCCTGTTTCGTCTTGCCCTGGGCGCCGCATTCGTCGGCGCCGTCGCTATCGCAGCCGTGCACGCTGCGCTGCCGCCTGCGATCGACGGCCAGGCGCTGCCTTCCCTTGCGCCCATGCTGGAGCAGGTCACGCCTGCGGTCGTCAACATTGCTTCGAAGACGCACGTCGCCGTGCGCAATCCATACTTCGACGATCCGGTGTTCCGCCGTTTCTTCGGCATCCCCAACAACTCGCCGCGCCAACGCGTGCAGCAGTCGCTTGGCTCCGGCGTGATCGTCGATGCCGGCAAGGGCTACGTGCTGACCAACAACCACGTGGTCGAGGGCGCTGACGACATTTCAGTCACCACCGCCGACGGCAGCACGGTGAAGGCGAAGGTGCTTGGCACCGATCCGGATACGGATCTTGCGGTGCTGCAGATTCCCGCGGGCAAGCTCACCGCATTGAACATCTCCGATTCGGCCAAGCTGCGCGTCGGCGATTTCGTGGTCGCGATCGGCGAACCGTTCGGACTTGGCCAGACGGTGACCTCGGGCATCGTGTCCGCACTTGGTCGTTCGGGCTTGCGCGGTTCGGGCTACCAGAATTTCATCCAGACCGATGCGTCCATCAACCCCGGCAACTCCGGCGGACCGCTGGTCAATCTGCGCGGCGAACTCGTCGGTATCAACTCGATGATTTATTCGCCCTCGGGCGGCAATGTCGGTATCGGTTTTGCGATTCCGTCAAACCTCGCCGTCGACGTGATGCGCCAACTCATCGCGACGGGCGAGGTCAAGCGAGGCGTGCTCGGCGTTGAAGCGCAGGACGTCACGCCCGAAATCGCCGGCATGCTCGGCCTCGGCGACAAGCATGGCGCGGTGGTCACACGCGTGCGCGCAAGTTCGCCCGCGGAAACCGCCGGGGTCAAGCCTGGCGACGTGATCGTCTCGCTGAACGGCAAGACCATCGCCGGCGAACAGGACCTGCACAACATCGAAGGTCTGACCGCACCCGGTGCGGCGGTCGTCGTCGGTCTGCTGCGCGACGGCAATGCGCTGACCATCAATACCGCGCTCAAGGCGAGCGAGATGAGCATCGTCAAGGGCGAAGCGCTGGATCCGCGTCTCGCCGGCATCCAGTTCAGCGATGTGGGTGACAGCCTGCGTCGCCAGGGCGTGGGTGGCGTCGGCGTGTCGCGCATCGCCGAGACCAGCGCGGCGTACATGAACGGCTTGCGCAATGGCGACGTCGTCGTCGCGGTGAACCGGCGTGACTTGAGCGGCGCGAGTGATTTTTCGAAACTGGTTGCGGCGCATCCGCGTCAGCTCATGCTCACCCTGCTACGTGGCCAGGAGATGTACTACCTGCTGTTGCAATAATTCGCGCGGCGTAGCGTTTTTTCAGGGTTCTCGTGCACAACGGGGCTGGCGCGTGCGTGCTAATGTGCGCGCCTCCGTTTTCCTGCCGTGAATCCCGAATCATGCTGCTACGCCGCTTTCCAATATTGTTCGCCCTTGCGCTAGGCTTCGCCTCCCTTGCCACGCCCGCGACGGCAGCGGCGCCCGACGAGCTGGTCTGGCGCGGCGACCACTCAAGCGGTCGCGCCCTCATGGACGACCTGGCCAAGCAGTACGCGAAGGAAAAGAAAGGCAAGATCACGCTGCAGCCGTTCAGTACGCTGTCGGGTCTGGATGCCGTGGAGAGCGGCAGCGCCGATATTGCTGGCAGCGCACGCGGCAAGTACGCGCGCCGCAGCGAGGAAGCGAACATCGACTTCGTGCCGGCAGCGCTCGACGCGGCCGTGATGATCACGCACCCGCGCAACCCGGTGAACAATCTGACGCTGAAGCAGATCCACGAGATCTACTACGGCCACATCACGAACTGGAAGGAACTGGGCGGCAACGACACGCCGATCAACCTGTACGCGATCGCTGCGCCGCTCGACGGCGTCGAGTTCAGCTTGCGCGAACTGGTGTTCCGCAATGGCGACCAGCGCGTCGCCGCGCCGCGTCTCTACCTCAACACGACCAAGCTGGAAGAGGCGGTCTCACTCGATCCGGCCGGCCTTGGCTTGTCCACGCTCGCCGGCGTCGCCACCAACAAGGGCGTCAAGATGCTCAGCGTCGAAGGCGTGCCGGCGTCGACCACCACGGTGGCCGATGCGAGCTATCCGCTCTTCATCACCCTGTACGTTGCCAAGCGCAATGACACGCCCAAGCACGAGGCGATCGAACGTTTCATCGCGTTCCTCGACACGCCCTCGGCGAAGGATATCCTGCGTCGCCATCAGCTGATTCCTTACGCCGACGCGGGCACCGCGATAGCGCGCAACGGCGATCGCATGGCCTTCATCGATGCACATGTCGGTCGCGATGCCGCGGCAACCGCCGCGGCATCGACGCCGGTGTCCGCGCCGCGTGCACTGCTCGCTGCAAAAAACGCGATCGCGCCGACCGCCGAATCGACCCAGGCGGCGCGCGACAATCTGGCGCGCGCAGAAGATGCGAAGGCGGCAAAGAAGGGAGCCGCCGCTGTACCGAAGCCGACACCGGTTGCCGCTGCGACGAAGCCTGCGCTCGCGAAGGCGCCTGCCGTCGCCAAGGCCGCACCGGCGAAGCCGGCCGCAAAGCCTGTAGCAAAGAAGAAGGCGGTCGCGAAGGCCGCTGCACCGGCGAAGCCAGCCGCCCCGAAGCCGGCTACATTCGGCAATGTCAGCGGCGGTACCAACGGCAACTGAGCGAACTCGGCGCACGCCATGCGCATCCTTGCGATCTCGCTGGATCTGGATGACACGCTGTGGCCGGTGGAGCCTGCGATCGTCGCGGCCGAGCGCGAACTCGATGATTGGCTGAAGCACCATCACGCGCCCGTTGCCGCGGCGTGGCCGATCAAGGCGATGCGCGACCTGCGCGATCAGGTATCCGCCGAACATCCACACCTGGCGCATGACTTCACCGCGCAGCGGCTGATCACCCTGGAGCGCGCATTCGCAGCCTGCGCGATCGGCAACGAGCATGTCGATGCCGCGTTCGAGGTGTACTACGCCGCACGTAACCGGGTCGAGTGCTATGCCGACGCGCTGCCGGCGCTTGCCGCGCTCGCCGCGCGCATGCCGTTGGTGAGCATTTCCAACGGCAACGCCGACCTCGAACGCATCGGCCTGCGCCAGCATTTCGTGCATTGCATCTCGGCACGCGAATTCGGTGTCGCCAAACCCGATGTCGCGATCTTCCACGATGCCTGCGTGCGGCTGCGCATGGCGCCTGAAAACGTACTGCATGTTGGCGACGATCCTTTGCTCGATGTGGTCGGCGCGCGCTCGGCCGGACTGCGCACCGCGTGGTTGAACCGCAGCGGCGCGACATGGACCGATTCGGTTGTGCCCGATCTGCACATCCGCGACCTCGCCGAACTCGCGCGCTGGATCGAGCAGCACGCGGCGGTCGGTGACGGTGCGCCCGATCAGGCGTGACGACGCTTCGCGCAGCAGGTGCCGCTGGCCGCACGCAATGCGCATGCCCGATACTTCGCCGTTCGATACCACGCTTCGGTGATGGTCGGGTTTGAGTTCCCGTTCGCATTGAGCCTGTCGAGGGGCGCAGGACAGGTGCACAGGACGAAGTCGAAGTGCACCCCAAATGTGTTTCGACGCGGCTCGCGTCGCGAGCTACGTTCCGCACCAACGGGTGCAATTTCAAACCAGAGCGCTGCTTTTTGTTCGACATGATGGCTGCCGAGGATTTTTGATGGATGCATGGACTACGGCCACGGATGCGAGTGGCGCGACACCGCTGATCGCACTCGATCGCGAGAATTTCAGCGCGGTCGTCGATCGCTTCGGTGTCGAGACGAAACGCTGGTGCGCGGCGAATGGCTTTGCCGGCGAAGCGGGGCGTTTCCTTGGCCTGCCCGGCAGCGACGGCGCGGTGTGCGCGATCCTCGCCGGTTGCGATCGGCGCGATGCGCTGTTCGGCCTTGCTTCGCTGCCGCTGCGCCTGCCCGAGGGCCGTTACGCGCTGGATGCGCGCGGGCTCGCACTGGACATAGGCGATGTCGCGCTCGGCTGGGTGCTTGGCGGCTATCAGTTCACGCGATACAAGAAGGCCACGCGCGCACCGGCGCAGCTGGCCATCGACGCGGCGACCGCGCAGCGCGTGGCACCGTTCGCCGAAGCGATCCATCAGGTGCGCGATCTCATCAACACGCCGACCGAGGACATGGGTCCGGCTGAACTTGCAGGGGCAGTGCGTGCGCTCGGCGAGCGTCATGGCGCGAACATCCGCGGATGGGTTGGCGATGAACTGCTCGCGGCGAATTTTCCGAGCATCCACGCGGTCGGTCGCGCCAGCCATCGTGCGCCGCGACTGGTCGAACTCACGCACGGGCCGGCCGACGCACCGCACCTTGTGCTGGTCGGCAAAGGTGTGTGCTTCGACACCGGTGGCCTCAACATCAAAACCGGCGACGGCATGCGCTGGATGAAAAAGGACATGGGTGGCGCGGCGCACGCGATCGGCCTCGCCAGTCTCGTGCTCGATGCCAAGCTGCCAGTGCGATTGACCCTGCTGATCCCGGCGGTCGAGAACGCGATTGCAGGCAACGCATTTCGTCCCGGCGAAGTGATCACCACGCGCTCGGGTCTCACGGTCGAGATCGACAACACGGATGCCGAAGGCCGCCTCGTGCTGTGCGATGCGCTCAGCTTTGCGTCCGAGCAGAAGCCCGACCTGATCCTCGACTTCGCGACGCTGACC
>JBDSFA010000413.1:0-7528 GCA_039919785.1 Dokdonella sp.
CTTGATCGGGCAAAGCCAAAAAGCATCGCGGCTGAAGCCGCTCCCACAGACAGTTGCTCCTGCAGGATTACAGTGGCCGCTGAGAAGTCGCGCGTGATCGACGAATGCCGGTGGGTGATTGGTCGCAGTCGCTGCGTGATCCTGTGGGAGCGGCTTCAGCCGCGATGCTCTTGATCAGAAAACTTCGCGGCTGAAGCCGCTCCCACAGACAGTCGCTCCTGCAGGATCACTCCGCGGAAAAAGCGAGCTCCCGCAAATCCCGGCAGCGGCGGACATTGCTCCGTCAGCGGAAGCGGTCGGTCGCCTCGATCAACTCGTGCATGATGCCGGGCTCGAGTGCCGAATGGCCTGCGTCGGCGACGATGCGCAGATCCGCCTCGGGCCACGCGCGGTGCAGGTCCCACGCACTGCGTATCGGACAGACCACGTCGTAGCGTCCCTGTACGATGACCGCAGGAATATTGCGCAGCGTGGGCGCATTGCGCAGCAGCTGATCTTCGGTGTCGAAGAAACCGCCGTTGACGAAATAGTGGTTCTCTATGCGCGCGAACGCGAGCGCGAATTCACCTTCGCTGCTGGATGCGATGTGCGTGCTGTCCGGGTGCAGGAAGCTGGTGGCCCCTTCCCAGATCGACCACGCTTGCGCTGCGGCAAGGCGTGTTGCCGCATCGGGACTGGTCAAACGACGGTGATAGGCACCCATCAGATCGTGGCGTTCGACCTCGGGGATCGGCTTGACGTAGTCCTCCCACGCATCCGGAAAGATCGCATCGCAACCCTTCTGATAGAACCACTCAAGCTCCCACCGACGTAGCATGAAAATGCCGCGCAGGACGAGTTCGGTCACACGTTGCGGATGGGTCTGCGCGTAGACAAGTGCCAGCGTGGAACCCCAGGAGCCGCCGAAGACCTGCCAGCGCGCGATATCGAGCGTTTCGCGCAGGCTTTCAATATCGGCAACGAGATGCCAGGTGGTGTTGTCGGCCAGTTCGGCATGCGGCGTCGAGCGCCCGCAACCGCGCTGGTCGAACAGGACAATGCGGTAGTGCTCCGGATCGAAGAAGCGACGCGAATTCGCATTGCAGCCAGCGCCTGGCCCGCCGTGCAGAAATACGACCGGCTTGCCCTGCGGGTTGCCGCACTGCTCGTAGTAGAGGCGATGCAGCGGCGATGCCTGCAGGAAACCGGAATCGAACGGTTCGATTTCCGGATACAGCGATCGGCGTGCGACGGACATGGTGCGAGTCTCCAAACAAAAACGACGCCGCGTGGGCGCCGGAAATGCTTTTCATTGAAAGTACGCGCATGGATGCGCGCTTCTTGATCTGCTCCTCCCATCAAAGATGATGGGACAAACAATGGTCGGGGCGGCGGGATTCGAACCCACGACCCCCTGCCCCCCAGGCAGGTGCGCTACCAGGCTGCGCTACGCCCCGACTTGCTACAAAGTGAATCAACGAGCTGAAATTATAGCAGACCGATGTCGGCCAAATTCTACCAGTCGCCCGATGCACCGCCGCCCGCCGAACCACCGCCGCCGCCGCGGTAGCCGCCCGAGGAGCGGCCACCCGAAGATCCCGGCGCAAGGCGAATCGAAATCACCGAGGGGATCCACAGCAGCCAGTCCAGCACGCGCCAGAATCCACGCCGCTTGCGCGGCAACCAGCCCAACCATTCGGCCACTAAAACGATCGCCGCCAGGCAAAGGAGAGTAACCAACGCACCTAGGAAACCAACGAACATCCGATCGCTATGGACGTCGAACCAGCTGACCTCATCGGGTGCCGCAGCCATTATCTCCGCGGGGCCATGCACGAGCGCGTAGTGCAGCTCGCTGGCGCCTGCGACCACCGCGCCGACGGCATCGCCCGCACGAAGATGGGGCCGTACACGTTTTGCGAGCAAGGCTTCCTTGAAGCCATCATCGACACGATCGCGCAAGTGCGCGCCAACCTCGATCACCGCCGTGGCCGATGCGGGCGCGATCATCAGCACGATGCAGCGTGTGGCGTCCGCGCATTGTGGGTCTGCAATCCGGGACGACTCCTCGGAGGCTGATACCCGCACCAAGATGCCGATACCGGTTTCTTCTTCGAACTGTCGCAACTGCGAACCGATCGCCTGCACTTCGGCCATGTGCATGCGATCGAGCATGTGCGCCGGATCGTACACATGGTCGGCAACAGGCCACGGCAGAGTACCTGCGACAGCGGATGCGCACACAACTACTGACAAAACGAGTCCGCCCTTGAGCACGTGTGCGCGTTTCCTTGATTGGCGCGTTGGTGACCTTGTCTGGTGGTCGGGGCTGCGGGGTTCAAACCCATACCACCCCTGCCCCAGGCTGGTGCGCTACCGAGCCTGCGCTACGCCCCGACAATAACGATGAGTGGGTAAAGCGCGGGAAGCCTGGCAGATCGCCTCTGACTCCTGCTGCCGCGCTACCCGATTCGGGCAGGCGCCGCGCACTGTTTTCAACGTCGAACGTCCTCGAAAGTGCCCGCGTCGCGCAGCTCGGCAACGCGCGCTGCACTCAGTTCGATCGGATCGTCGGCATCGAAATTTGCGGCGGCAGCATAGTCACTCTTCCTCAGATCCTTGCGCGCGCCCGAGAGGCGATCAGACGCCTCGTTCGCGGTGACGACGGTCAAGCCGCCATCCTTCGCTACCGTTGTGACTTTCATCAGTCCATAGGCATGTCCGTCGCTATAGCTGCTGCTGACATTGGCAAGATCAAGCAGGTACACATCGCCTATCTTCGGATGGGCCACCATATCGGCAACACGTCGTTTGGTTTCCTCCGCGCTTTGAAAGCCGAGGATCACAAGGCCGATGATCAGTGCCGCAATGGCGCCCCATACCCAACGCGGCAGCCCCGGCAGCTTGGGTTCGACGCCGCCAGCCAAGGCCTCCGCCTTGGTGACCTTCGCCCCCTTGTCGCAGACCGAACACAGACGCACATAGCTGCGGCTCGTGATCCACTTGAAGATGTACCAGATGTGCGCATGGCGGTAATTGACACCGAAATTGAACGGGCGCACCGCATTGCAATTGGCGCAAAGTCCTGTACCGGCTTCACCGATCTGCGCGTAACCCCCACCGCTTCCCCAAACCAACATAGGTGTTCTCCCCAGAACAAATTTTTCCACGCCCATTCATCGGCGGACGCCTTACCGCTTCAACGTTTGGTTTTTTTTCGAGGACGCGGCGCGAGAACGCATCGCGAATGCGCAGACCTGAAACTCGTTCAGCGGCGCAGGATCTGCAGCACTTCTTCGAGTTCCTGCCGCACCTGACGGATGATCTGGCTGGAGATCGTCGATTCGACCCGCGCTTGCGTTCCTTCCAGGCGCTGGCGCGCTCCGGTAATCGTGAAGCCCTGGTCGTACAGGAGGGAACGTATCTGGCGAATCACGAGCACGTCGTGACGCTGATAGTAGCGGCGATTGCCGCGACGTTTCACGGGCTTGAGGTTTGGAAATTCCTGTTCCCAATAGCGCAACACATGCGGCTTCACGCCACACAGCTCGCTGACCTCGCCAATAGTGAAATAGCGTTTTGCCGGGATGACCGGAAGTTCGCTATTACTGCCCTGATCCAGCATAGGCTTCGACCCGGACCTTCAGTTTCTGTCCCGGACGGAACGTCACCACCCGCCGCGCAGAGATAGGAATCTCCACGCCGGTTTTTGGATTACGCCCAGGACGTTGATTCTTGAACCGCAGATCAAAGTTGCCGAACCCCGACAGCTTGACCTGCTCCCCTTTTTCCAGCGCATCACGCACGACTTCGAAGAACGCGTCGACGAATTCCTTGGCTTCACGCTTGTTCAAACCAACGTCCAGGAACAGACGTTCGGCCATTTCCGCCTTGGTCAACGCCATCCTACCCTCGCAACTTCGCCTTGCAACCCGTCTCCAGAGCAGCGACCGCGAGAGTCACGCAACGATCTGCGTCCTGGTCCGTAAGGGTGCGGTAACGATCCTGTAAAATCAAGCCCATAGCGAGACTTTTGATTCCAGCCCCGAGGTTGGCTCCAGCGTAGCGGTCGAACAAAACGATGTCTGTCAAGGTTTCGCCAACGGCATCACGAATCGCGGCCTCCACCTGGGCGTACGCAATCCCTTCCGGCAGCTCGAAAGAGAGGTCACGGCGCAGCGACGGATAACGCGACACGGCTTCCGCCCTGGGCAGCGGGCGGGCGGCGATCAGGTCGACATCCAGTTCGAACAGGTAGACGTCTTCCTGTATGTCGAGCGTGCGGGCCAGATCCGGATGCAGGGCGCCGAGGTAGCCCACCTGTTTGCCGTCGCGATAGAGGCAGGCCGCCTGCCCGGGATGCAGGTACGCGAGGTCAGTCGCGTCCCAACTGAATTCATCGGAGACGTTCGTCAAGGCAAGCATCGATTCAACGTCGCCCTTTACATCGTAGAAATCGACGACCCGATTCGACTCGCCCCATTGCTCGGCAGATGCGCGGCCGCAGGCAACGCCGGCAATGCGGAGAGTTTCCGGCGCGCCTTCGCGAAAGACGTTGCCAACCTCGAACAGGCGTACGCGCTCCTGCTGGCGACGTCGATTCGCCGCCAATGCCGACACCAATCCCGGCAGCAGCGATGTGCGCATGACGCCCAACTCGGCCGACAGCGGATTGGAGAGCGCGATCGAACCGGTTTCGAGTTGCCATTGCTTGAGCAGATCCGCGGCGACGAATGCGTAACAGACCGCTTCGACATAGTCGCGCGCGATCAATTGCGTGCGCAGACGACCCGTTTCCAGCACCGCTTCAGGCAGCACAGGCGCGAGCAGGTCGCCGCGCGGCGCACGCGTCGGTACCCGCTCGTAACCGTAGACGCGCACGACTTCCTCGATCAGGTCTTCCTCGATTGCAAGATCGAAGCGCCAGCTCGGTGGCGTTGCACGCCAACCATCGGGCATCGACTCCACCGTCATGCCCAAAGCAGCAAGAATGCGCGCGACTTCGGCATCCGGGACTTCGAGGTCGAGCAAGCGCGCGAGGCGCTTGCGTCGCAAGCTGATCGGCCGGCGTTGTGGCAATGAATCCGCTTGCACTGACTCGACCACCGGCCCCGCGTTGCCGCCGGCAATTTCGAGCAGCAGCGTTGTCGCGCGTTCAAGCGCAATGCGCGGCAGTTCGGGGTCAACGCCGCGCTCGAATCGATGCGAGCCATCGGTATGCAGGCCGAGCTTGCGCGAGCGGCCCATGATCGCCGCCGGCGCAAAATGCGCGCTTTCAAGAAACACGTTGCGCGTCGCATCGGTCACACGCGAGTCGTAGCCGCCCATCACGCCGGCCAGCGCGAGCGCCTTCGTCTCGTCGGCAATCAGCAGAAAATCATCATCCAGAATATGCTCGCTGCCGTCCAGCAGCTTGAGCTTTTCGCGCGGTTCGGCACGACGTATGACGATGGCGCCACTGATCTTGTCGTTGTCGAACGCATGCATCGGCTGGCCGAGTTCGAGCATGACGAGATTGGTCACGTCGACAATCGGGCTGATCGGACGCAGGCCGCTGCGACGCAGGCGTTCCGCAAGCCAGAACGGATTTTGCGCGCTTGCATCAATGCCTTCGATGACGCGGCCGAGATAGCGCGGACAGTCTGGCCCGGCGAGCAGACGAACGCTGCGCTCGGCCTTGCCGGAGATTGCGGCGGCAACCTTCATTGGCGTGCGCAACGCGGTTCCGAACAATGCAGCGGCGTCGCGCGCGAGACCGTAAACGCTGAGGCAGTCCGGACGATTCGGTGTCAGCTTGATCTCGATGCTGGCATCGGGCAGGCCGAGATATTTCGCGAACGCGGCACCCGTGGGTGCATCGGCCGGCAACTCCATCAGACCCGACGCATCGGCATCGATGCCCAACTCCCTGGCCGAGCACAGCATGCCATTCGACTCGACACCGCGCAGCGACGCTTGCTTGATCTCGACGCCACTGGGCATCTTCATACCGATCGTCGCGAGCGGCGCCTTCAAACCAAGACGCGCATTCGGAGCGCCGCATACGATCGTGAGCGGATCGCCTGGGCCGATCGCGACCTGGCACACACGCAACTTGTCCGCATTCGGATGCGGCTCGCACGCGACGATCTCGCCGACGACAACGCCCCCGAGCGCGGCACCGAGCAAGTCGACGCCTTCCACTTCAAGACCGGCCATCGTCAGCCGGTGCATCAGGGCATCACGATCGACAGGAATGTCGACCAGTTCGCGCAGCCAGTTTTCGGAGAATTTCATAGCGGAGCCGGGATTGGGGATTCGGGATTGGGGATTCGGAAAAGCGGCGGGAAGCGCGGTGTGGCTCTACGATTCCCTATTCCCCATTCCCGATTCCCGTTCCTCAGGCAAACTGCCTGAGAAAACGCAGGTCGTTTTCGAAGAACTGGCGCAGGTCGTTGACGCCGTAGCGAAGCATGGCGAAGCGCTCGCCACCCATGCCGAACGCGAAGCCGGTGTAGCGTTCCGGATCTATGTTGCACGCACGCAGCACATTCGGATGCACCATGCCGCAACCGAGTACTTCCAGCCACGAGCTGGTTCCGTCTTCACGATCCCAGCGGATGTCGACTTCGGCGCCGGGCTCGACGAACGGGAAATAGCTCGGGCGAAAACGCATTTCGAAATCGCGCTCGAAGAACGCGCGCACGAATTCGGCAAGCGTGCCCTTGAGGTCGGCGAAGCTGACATCCTCGCCGACCAGCAGGCCTTCGATCTGATGGAACATCGGCGAGTGGGTCTGGTCCGAATCGCTGCGGTAGACCTTGCCAACGGAAATCACGCGGATCGGCGGCTTGCGCTCCAGCGCGGCACGGATCTGCACCGGCGAGGTGTGCGTGCGCAGCAGGCGACCATCCGGAAACCAGAATGTGTCGTGCATCGTGCGCGCGGGATGATCCGGTGGAAAATTCAGCGCTTCGAAGTTGTGCCAGTCGTCCTCGATCTCGGGACCGTCGGCGAGTTCGTAGCCCAGGCGCGCGAAGATCTCGATCGCGCGATCGAGCGTGCGCGTGATCGGATGCAGGCCGCCGCGCTCGGCGCGTCGGCCCGGCAACGTGACATCGATGCGCTCCGCGGCGAGCCGAAAATCAAGTTCGATTTTTTCCAGCGTCGCCTTGCGCGCTGAAATCGCGTCGACGATGCGCTCCTTGGCGCGATTGACATCGGCACCGCGCAATTTGCGTTCGTCCGGCGGCAACGCACCCAGTTGCTTGAGTTGTTCGGTGATGCTGCCCGACTTGCCAAGCACGGCGACGCGCAACGCTTCCAGCGCGTCGCTCGTCGTCGCGGCGGCAATGTCGGCGAGGGCCTGCGTGCTGAGTTGTTCGATATCGCTCATCTGGAATCCTGGCCTGCTTGAACTCAAGGCACGGGTGGCGACTGATGGGTCACCGGCAGCGCAGCTGTCTGCTACGAACCCATGGCCATCGCCGGTAGCGCTCCTGCATTGCGCCCCACAGGGATGTGGGAAGTGTTCGCGGGTGCCGGGAGCACCAGCGGACCCTGCATACCG
>JBDSFA010000430.1:0-16364 GCA_039919785.1 Dokdonella sp.
ATAGGAACAAGGCAATATGTAAGAGTGCGCTGCCGGGCACCGCAGAGGACGCCTGTCGCTATTGTAGTGATCCGGGCAATGCGCGTTCAAGCTTTGCGTTCAACGCTTGCAGTTTCTCTGCCAACTGCACGTGGTCGATTGATTCGCGTCGGCGTTCGTTGAGCAGCTCGTGGCTGATGTTCAGCGCGGCGAGGATTGCGATGCGATCGAGCGTGGCCGAGCGTGCGTTGTTGCGCATCTCGCGCATCTTCGCGTCGAGATATCGCGCAGCCTCAAGCAGGCTCGGGCGCTCTTCGGGGGTGCAGGCGATCAGCACCTCGCGGTCGAGGATGTTGATTGCAACCGGCTCGCTCGCACTCATGACGGGTATCCCGTCCACAACAAGCTCATGCGCTGTTTTGCTCCAGTGACTTCAGGCGCATGATCATCGCCTCCACGCGCGAGCGCGCCTGCTCATTGCGAGCGAGCAGTTGCGCGCGTTCGCCGGCGAGCTGTTCCTGACTGTGGCGCAGGCTGCGATTTTCATCCTGCAGCGTTCGACACAATTCGACCAGTCGATCGAGTCGCTCCCCAATCGCCTGCAGGCTCTGTTCATGCGCGGACATGGCCGGAATATAGCGGGAATCGGCAATGCATGACAGAGACGGTGTCGACATCTGCGCCCGGCGCGTGTGCGAGCCTCATTCCTGCTCGCCAAGCAGAAGGTGGCGCTGTTCGGCGCGCTCGCGCAGGAACGCCAGGCACTGCTCCGGCGGCAGCGGTAGAGAAAGCCAGTGTCCCTGGATCTCGTCGCAATCCTGCTCGCGCAGGTATTCGACCTGCTCCAGTCGCTCGACGCCTTCGGCGACGACATTCAGGCCGAGCGTATGCGCCATCGTGATCACGGTCGCGGTGATCGCCTCGTCGTCCGGATCCGTGGTGAGGTCGCCAACGAATTCCTTGTCGATCTTCAGCGTGTCGATCGGCAGGCGCTTGAGGTAACTCAGCGACGAGTAGCCGGTGCCGAAGTCGTCAATGGCAAGGGTCACCCCGATTGCCTTGAGCCGGCGCAAGGTCGTGATCGACTGCTCGGCGTTGGCCATGACCATGCTTTCGGTCAGCTCCAGTTCGATCAAGTTCGGTGCGATGTCGTGCGCGGCGAGTACATCGCACAGGCGCTGGATCAGATCGCCGCGCAACAGCTGCGCGACGGATACGTTGATCGACATGCTGATGTCGTGGACGCCGGCGTCGCGCCATTGCGCAAGCTGGGCGCAGGCTTGCGCCACCACCCAGTCGCCGATCTCGATGATCAGGCCGGTTTCCTCGGCGATCGGGATGAACACACCGGGAGATACGTTGCCCAGATCGCGGCTGCGCCAGCGCAACAGCGCCTCGACACCGGTGATGCGTTCGTCGAGCAGAGATTGCTTGGGCTGGTAGACGAGGGAGAATTCATTGCGCTCCAGCGCCTTGCGCAACGCGGCGACGGTGGTCGCGCGCAAGCGCGCGGCCGCATCCATCGCCTCGGTGTAGACCATGTAGGTATTGCGGCCGTGGTCCTTGGCCTGATACATCGCGGTGTCGGCGAATTTCAGCAGGTCGGTCGGCAGCTGGCCGTGGTCCGGATACAGGCTGATCCCGATTGATGGCGAAATCACGACTTCCTGGCCGGTGTCCAGCTCCAGTGGCTCCTCGAATGCGGCGATGATTTTTTCTGCAATGCGCTCCGCGTCGATGCTGCCGGAGATATCTTCGAGCACTACGGTGAACTCGTCGCCGCCCAGGCGTGCGACGGAATCTCCCTCGCGCACGACCTGGCGCAGGCGGCTGCCAGCAGCTTTCAGCATGCGATCGCCGGCCGCATGGCCCATCGAGTCGTTGACGTGCTTGAAGCGATCCAGATCGAGGAACAGCACGGCGACGCGCCGCCCGCCACGGCGCGCGCGGATGATGGCATGGCCGATGCGTTCGCTGAGCAAGGTGCGATTGGGCAGTCCGGTCAGCGCGTCGTAGTTCGCCAGGTAGCGCAGTTCCTGTTCGGTGCGTTTGCGATCGGTGATATCGGATATCACGCTGACGAAGTGCGTTCGGATGCCGCTGGCGTCGCGCACCTCCGAAATCTCCGACCAGCTGAGGAATTCGTCACCGTCCTTGCGCCGCTGCCACAGTTCGCCGCGCCAATGGCCGCTGCGCGTGAGCGCATCGCGCAATGCCATGTAATGCTCCGCCGGATGTTGCGCGCAGTTGAGCAGCTCGGCCGAGCGTCCGGTCACTTCGTCGTTGCGCCAGCCCGCAATCTTGGTGAAGGCGGGATTGACGCTCAGGAAGCGGAATTCCAGATCCGTCACCGCGACAGCTTCGGACATGCTGCGGATCACCTCCTGCGCGATGCGCCGATCGTGTTCTGCCTCGCGTTCGGCAGTGACGTCGCGTGCGGTGCCGCACATGCGGCGTGGCTGACCGTCCTCGTCGTGCTCAACGATCTTGCCGCGTGCGAGCGACCACACCCAGTCGCCGTTGCGGTTGCGCAGGCGATGTTCCGACTCGAACGTCGCAGTGACGCGGTTGAAGTGCTGCTCGAGGCGCCGCTCCACGGCAGCGCGGTCGTCTGGATGCAGGTGCTCGCGGAACCAGTCGTAGGGATAGATCACGGGCTGCTTGGAAACGCCCTTGAACAGGTCGCTGGAGCCGGTCACGACGAACTCACCGCGCAGGATGTTCCAGTCCCAGAAATCGTCGCCGGAGCCCCACAAGGCGAGACGCAAGCGGTCTTCGCGCTCGCGCAGGTCGTGGTGATGGGTGCGTTCCACGCTGCGTCGCAATCGGTACGCACGCCACCAGAGCAGGAGCGTGAGTGCCGCAAAAAGCAGGTAGAAGGATTTGGCGAACCCGCTTTGCCACCATGGCGGCGTTACACGCAGGCCAATGGCGGCGACACGTTCGTTCCAGAAGCCGTCGTGGTTGCTGCCGCGCACCTTGAACGTGTAGCGGCCGGCATCGAGATTGGTATACGTGGCATCGCGGCGCGTGTCGGCTTCGATCCAGTGGTCGTCGAAGCCTTCGAGCTGATAGGCAAAGCGGTTGCGCTCTGGCGCGGTGAAATCGAGCGCGGCGAACTCGAATCGAATGACGTGGTCCGCCATCGCCATGCTCAACTCACTGCTGCCCTGCAGGATGCTGCGCTCACCGTTGCCGACATGCACGCTGGTGAACACGATCGGTGCCGGGTAGCGACTACCGACGATCGCCTGCGGGGAAAACAGGTTGAGGCCGTTCACTCCGCCGAAGACGAGATCGCCGTTGTCGAGCAGCGCGCTGGCGCCGCTGTTGTACTCCATGGCTTGCAGGCCATCGGCAAGCGTGAAGGGATGGAAAGTTCCGGTCGCGCGATCAAACGTGACAATACCGCGGTTCGTGCTCAGCCACAGCCGACCCATCTTGTCGTCGGCGATCGCATACACGGTTCCGCTAGGCAGGCCGTCGCGCGTCAACCAGCGCGTGAAATGCGCGTGTTGCCGATCAAGCGAATCGAGACGATTGAGCCCGCCCTGCGTGCCGATCCACAAGGTGCCGTCGGCGGACGCATGTAGCGATCGCACCACGTTTTCACTGAGCGAATGCGCGTCGTCCGGATCGTTGCGGAACACACGCACACTGCGTTGGGCCGGATCGATCAAGTTGAGGCCGGTGCGGTTGCCGGCCCAGATGCGGCCTTCCCGGTCTTCGTGCAGAGCCAGCACGCGATCATCGCTGAGGCCCGCGCTGGCGCCAGGGCTCACGTCATGGCGATACGTATGCCAAGTCTGGGTGGTCGGGTCGTGCTGCACCAGCCCTTCGTGTGCGGTGCCGAGCCAGAGGGTGCCGTTGCTTGCAAGCAGCAGGCTGCGGATATCGGTGTCGGCCAAGCCGTTGGCGGCCGAGGGGTCCTGCGGCAAAAACGTCGCGCTGCGCCTCGCGGGATCGAACAGCGCAACGCCATGATTGGTCGCGAGCCAGAGTTTGTCGTCGCCGGCATTGGCGAGTGCCGATACGACGACGACCTGATTGCCCGCGTGCGCCGCTTCGGCGAGAACATCGCCGTAGTATTCGAATTGATTGCGCTGTATGTCGTAGCGCTTCAATCCATCACCGAGGGTGCCGATCCAGAGTCTTCCGGCGTGATCCTCGAACGTCGCGCGGATATAGTTCGACGCGGTCTGTTCGCGCTGCGGATCGTGGTCGGCCACATAGCGGAATGGCGTGCCATCCGGATCCACCTTGATGACGCCACGCTCGAGCGTGCCGATCCAGAGCAGGCCGGACCGGTCCACTTGCAGGTTGAGGACGACCGCATCCGGGAGGCCACCGGGGACCCGATTGTCGGGTTCAAGCGCCTGTGCCTGTCCGTTGGCCGGGTCCAGGATGGTCAGGCCCTGCTGCGGAATCGCCAGCCATAACCTGCCACGCGCATCCTCGGTCAAGGCACTGATTGCGCGCGTCGAGTTGAGGGGCCAGATGTGCGTGGCAATGCCGTCGGACTGGATCTGGTAAAGCCCGTTTGCGGTTGCCACGTGCAGATGGCCGTCGTGTGTCAGCAACAGGTCACGCGCATCGTCAATGCGATCCGCCGCGACGCGCTCCAGCGCGCTCGCGTCGGGCGCCAGGCGGAACAGGCCGGCCGAAGATGCGAGCCACAGACTGCCATCTTCACCGAGGCAGAGCCGGTGAATCTGAAAGTTGCTTTGGTCGCCCGTTGCGAGCGTCAGTGTTCGCAGCGCATGACCATCCGACGTATCGATCAGGCTGAGACCTGCCCCGCTGCCGACCCACAGACCGCGATGCGCGACGTATAAGAGGGCTTGCACATTCAGTGTGCCGGGTGCGGCGCCTGCGGCGTTCATGTGCTCGAACACCCCGCTGGTCTGCTTGCGACGAACCAGGCCGAACGCCGATGTGCCGATCCACAGATTGCCGTCGGCGTCTTCCGCTAACGCCGACGCCGAACCTTCCGGTGGGCGATCGGAACGGTCGCCCGAATACGCGTAGGTGGTGAAGTCGTAGCCATTGAATTGCTGCACGCCATTGCCGGTGGCCAGCCAGATGAAACCGGCGCGATCTTGCAGGAAGGCATAGACGGTGTTCTGCGCCAGGCCGCGCTCGGCGCCGATCGCGTTGAAATAGAAATCACGCCGGATCGCTGCGCCATGCGCCAACAAGGGCAGAAAAAGGGTGGCCAGCAGAACTGGAAAGCCCCGGCACAAACGCCAGCGTGATCGAGCCGATGGCGGTGTGGAACCCTTCATGAGCGCGAGCTTCCGGGATCTTGGGAATGCGACGAGTGTAGGCAAACGCCGCCGGCGACGCCACGCATGGGAAGCTGCGATGTAGACTTGCAAGAGTCCCATCGCCTGAACGCAATGCACGCCCGTCTCGATTACTCCGAAATTTCCAAGACGTTGGCGACGCTGCGCCTCGGCGTCGAAGCCAGTGACCTGCACGGCTCCCTGACCGGCTTCCTCTGTGCTGGCGGACGCGCTTCGGTCGAGAACTGGCTCGATCAGCTCGCGCTCGATCTGGATGGCAACCATGTTGCGCTCAATGCCAGCTTGCAGCAGATGTTCCGCGACTGCAGCACGCAGTTTGATGGTGCGCGTGCGCAGATCGATCCCTTGCTACCGCCGGTTGGCACGCCGTTGGCGCTGCGTACTGAGGCGCTGGTCGAGTGGTGTCGTGGGTTCCTTGGCGGTTTCGGCTTGGCCGGTGCCACGCAGCGGCTGGCGCTGTCGCCGGATGCGAATGAAGTCCTCGCCGATTTCAGCAGGATCGCCGCGGCGCGTTTTGACTATACCGACAGTGTCGCGGACGAGCAGGCGCTGACCGACGTGCTCGACTTCGCGTGCATGGGGGCGACGATGCTGCATAGTGAGATCGTCACGCGTGCGCGCACAGCAGCGCGGTCGTTGCATTGATGAACTTCATGGTGGGCCATTCGGGATCGTGGACGCTGATGCGCCTCGTGTCTTTTCCACATGCGCTGTGCCTGCGCGCCGAACCGGGTCGTATCCGTTGCCAGCCATGATCGAAGCCAAGGAATTCGCGCGCAGGCGCAAACAGTTGATGCGCATGGCCGGCAACGAGGCCATCGTGATCGTCGCCGCCGCGCCCGAGCGCGTGCGCAACAACGATGCGCACTATCCGTATCGTCAGGACAGCGATTTCCACTACCTGACCGGCTTTGCCGAGCCGGACGCCGTGCTTGCGCTCGTGCCCGGACGCGCTGCCAGCGAAACCATCCTGTTTTGCCGCGAGCGCGACGCGGAACGCGAGCGATGGGACGGCACGCGCGTGGGTACTGAAGGAGCCGTGAGCGCGCTCGGCATGGACGATGCGTTCCCGATCGACGATATCGACGACATCCTGCCGGGCCTGATCGAGGGCCGTACACGCGTCTACTACCATTTCGGCCGCGACACCGAATTCGATCTGAAGCTGATCAGCTGGGTCAATCGCGTGCGCGCGCAAGTGCGCCAGGGCGCGAAGCCGCCGCATGAGTTTGTCGCGCTTTCGCACTTGTTGCACGACCTGCGCCTGTACAAATCGCGCGGTGAACTGCGCGTGATGCGCAAGGCCGCAAAGATCGCCGCCGACGCGCATGTGCGCGCGATGCGGGCGACGCGGCCGGGCATGAACGAACACGAGATCGAAGCCGAGCTGCTGCATGCGTTTCGCCGCGAAGGCGCGGTGCCGAGCTACGAGCCGATTGTCGGCGGCGGTGCCAATGGTTGCGTGCTGCACTACCGCGCGAACAACGCGATCCTGCGCGATGGCGACCTGCTGCTGATCGATGCCGGCGCCGAATACGAGTGCTATGCCTCCGACATCACGCGCACCTTCCCGGTCAACGGCCGCTACTCGCCGGAGCAGCGCGCGTTGTACGACATCGTGCTCGCGGCGCAACTGGCCGGCATCGACGAGGTGCGCGCGGGGCGACCGTTCGACGCCTATCACGATGCTGCCGTACGCACGATCACCAAGGGATTGTGCAAGTTGGGGTTGCTCGCTGGCAGCGTGGAAAAGAATCTACGTGAACACACGTATCGCACGTTCTACATGCACAAGACGGGGCACTGGCTGGGACTCGATGTGCACGATGCCGGCGATTACCGCATTGATGGCGAGTTCCGCGTGCTCGAACCGGGCATGGTCGTGACGGTGGAGCCAGGCATCTACATTGCACCGGACCTGAAATCGGTGCCGGCGAAATGCCGCGGTATCGGCATCCGCATCGAAGACGATGTCGTGGTGACCAGCGGCGATCCCGACGTCATCTCGGCCGGTGTGCCGAAGGATGCGGATGAGATCGAAGCCCTGATGGCGGCGTCCCGATGAATGTGCTGGCGCTTCTCTTCGCGGGCCTTTGCGCCCTCGCACCGCCGCCATCGACGATTGCGGACGTACCGGCATCCACGCTCGAGTACGGATTGTTCGGCACGCTGCACCTGAGTCGTCCGCGCGGCGACAGCGCGCATACCGTCCTGCTGTTTTCCGACCGCGATGGCTGGACTTCGCGGCAGGACGGTATTGGCGATGCGCTCGCGCAGCAGGGTGCGTTCGTGGTCGGCATCGACCTGCCGGCCTATGTGAAGAGCCTCGCGGCGATCAAGGACAAATGCTCGTATCCGGCCGGCCATGTCGAAGAAGTCGCGCACTGGGTCGAACGCCACGAAGGCCTCGCCAACTATACGGTTCCGCTCGTCGTCGGCGACGGCGCCGGTGCGACCTTCAGTTACGCACTCACCGCACAGGCACCCGCCGGCACCTTCGAAGGCCTGCTCACGCTCGGCTGGGACGCGGCGTTTCGGTTGCCGAAGCCATTCTGCGCGGGCGATGCCGGCGCGATGACCGCGGCCGGCAAGGCCGGCGATATCCGCGTGATGCCGGTCCAGAAAATGCCATTGACCTGGTGGCCGCAACCGTTCGCGGCGGGCGCGCGAATCGATGGACTGGGCACTCCTCTCGCGAGCGCATGGCAGGCGTTTGGCACGCTGCTGTCGCCGCTGACTGCGCACGCAGCCGATAGGAATACAGGCCCTACCTATGCGCGTTGGCGTCAGCGCGAGGATGCGGCGACGAGCGCACTACCGGATGACGTCGCCGACCTGCCGCTGACCGACATCCCGGCCGCGCAGGGCGATGCGCATCGCATCGCGATCATCATCACTGGCGACGGCGGCTGGGCCGGTCTGGATCGCGGCGTTGCCGACGCGCTGACCGCGCACGGCGTGCGCGTGATCGGATTCTCGACGCTCAAGTTTTTCTGGCACAAGCAGACGCCGGATGCCGCTGCCGCGGCGATCGCACGCGTGATCGCGCACTACGCAAAATCCGATCCGGCGGCTGGCTTCGTATTGATCGGCTACTCATTTGGCGCGAGTCTCGTACCGGTCATGATCAATCGCCTGCCAGAAACGCTGCGTCAGCGCGTCGAAGGCGGCGTGATGATTTCTCCGGACGATGCAGCGGTGTTCGAGATCCACGTCGGCGACTGGTTCGGCGGGACTCATCACGACGACACTCTGCCGATCGGTGCGGAAATCGCAGCGTCGAAAGTGCCCCTGGTCTGCGTGCACGGGGCCGATGAGGACGATAGCTTCTGCCGCAAGCCGCAGCCCGCATGGGTGCACGTGGTGGATCTGCCGGGCGGCCATCACTATGACGGCGACTATGCCGCGCTCGGCGCGTTGATCGTGCGCAGCCTGCCCGATACCCACGCTGCGCCGTTGCCACGGAACTAGGTGGTCCGCAGGCTGCGGTGGAAACGGGCGTTTCTGTGGATCATGTCGCGCAAGTCATGCTCCGATTCATCTACTCGGCCGTATACTTGGCCGGCAATGAATCAATACGATGGCCAGCAGTTTACCCGGAACGCTCTCGCGGCGGCCGCGTCCTTCGCCGTCATCGGCGTGGCTTTGTTGGCGATGAGCCCTGCTCGCGCGCATGCAGACCAGGCCGATCCTGCCATGAATGCCGCGGTATTCGAGGATGTTCTCGCGCCATCATCGGCTCCGGTGGGACCCTCGACCACGATTGCCACCGTTACCCTGCAACCGCCCCCGACGCCGCCGACCGAAGCCGAGATCGATGCCGCCAATGGCGTTGCCCGGGATCCGGCCAAGGGCATCGACGGCGGAATCCGCTTCGACGATCTGCCGCATCAGATTGGCACGCGCATACGCGTGCTCACGCGCGGCCAGCGCCTGCACACTGGCGTGGTGCGTTCGGCCGACGCGAAACAGGTCACCATCTCGGTGAGCCAGCGCGGTGGCAGCGCGACGTACATCCTGCCGCGCGAACAGATCCAGCGCATCGACCCGCGTTGACTTCGGGCTGCATGTGCAGCCATTACCGAACACGCTCGGAATTTGGCGCAAGCGACGCCGCTATCGAAACGCGATCGCGACCTGTGCTTTCATAGGCGCTGGGGCCAACCGGGGAGAGCGGCGCGTGAGAGGATATGCTCGGTCGAGTCGTGCGCTAGGCGCCGCCCTGTTCTTGTGCATGGGCGCGTTGCACGCCGCGACGATCGACGAGGACGAAGGTCGCATCGAAGCGATTATCGAAGCCGAGCATGCGGCCGCCAAAGCCGCCGTCGCCGCGGCTGCGCTGCCGACCGAGCCCCGGATAACCGTGGTTGTTCCGGCGCCTGTGGCCGCGCAGGCGATCGCGCCGTCGCCCGACGTGATCTCCAACGACGACTGGCTCGCATCCGGCGCGTCGCCGAACACCCATCTGCGCTTTGACGATCTCGCCACGCGCGTCGGCAGCAAGGTCGCCATTGTCACCGTCAGCGAGCATGTGCATCGCGGGATTGTGGCGGCTGCGGACGCGCACGGACTTACCTTGCGCGTGCCGCGTGCCGGCACGGGTGGCGGCGCCGTCTATACCCTCAAGCGCGAGCAGATCGCGCATATCGATTTGCGCTGAGGAAGCGCGACCATGTTTACCTCGATTTACCTGCTCGGCATGCTGCCGATCCTCGCTGGTTTGTTCTATCTTTTCGCGGTCGCGCGTCTGTGGCGCACGGACAGCACGCTCGCCATCGTCATGCTGCTGTTCTGGCCCGCCGGTCTCTATGCCTTGGTGCGTTACTGGGGCGAAGAGGACAACAATATCCGCGTGCCGATGTTCGCGTCGCTCGGCGCGCTCGCGATCTGGTGCGGAATGATCGTATGGGGTTTCAACCATTTTTCGGAGCATGAGCGGACTACGGCGTTCGCCGATGCGTCGGACGAAGACAGTGCCGCGGCGAGCCAGGATGATGGCAAAACCGAAACCCAGCTGCATTTCTCGATTGCACTGGCGAAACTGCCGTTGCGCACGGGTCGCATCGAAATTGCGCCGTCACATGCCGCGATCGACGTGCCGACCCATTTCCATTTCATTGATCGCGACAGCCTCAAGACCTTGTATGCGGACGCCGACAACGGTCCCGGTGATCACTCGGTCGGCTGGCTCGTGCATGAGAGCGTGAATCTCGCCGCTGACGATGCCTGGTTCGTCGACATAACCTGGCTGGGCGATGGCTATGTTGCGCAGAACGATTTCGCCACGCGCGCGCGCGACATGATTCTCGCCGAGGCGCAGCGCGCCACCGTCGAACAGTCGGCGCAGCAGGGCGACATCGGCAGTTTCAGCCTCGCACGCTATGCGGAAGACCCCGTTTTTGACGCGACGCGCCACAGCGTGACCTGGGTCGAAGATATCGCCTACGCGGGCCAGCGCGAGCACACGCTCAATTGCTACGCGGCCACACTCGGTCGTGGCGGCGCGTTCCTGTACGCGATCAATTCCATTTCCATGAAGCGCCAGGAGCTGTGCCTGCGCTCGGTGCGCCTGGCGTCCGCGCGCACCGAATTCGCGAGCGGCCACACCTATGCCGACCATTCGGGCCTGTTCGATCACAAGGCGAAATACGACCTCACCGCGCTGGTGACGGGGGCATTCGCTTCGAAACGTTGACGACGCTGGTGTGTCAGCGGCCGCCGATGAGGAAGCGGCGATAACCGCCGGCGACCAGCGCCGCGATGTCGATCAACAAACCCGGAACCCACGAGCCGCGCGGGTAGGCGAGGTAGGAGCCTACCCATTCTGGTGCGAATTTTTCCTTGTAGCGGCGCAGGCCTTGGTAGTTGTAGAAGCGACCGCCGTACTGGAATGCGAGCGCAGCCAGGCGCTCGTTGACGCGTGCGTAGGGATTGTCGCCAACCGCTGAGAGCGGCGCCATGCCAAGGCTGAAGGATGCATGGCCGTGGTCCTTGGCCCATTGCATCACGCGTGCGAACAGGAAATCCATGGTGCCGCGCGGCGCGCCGTCGACGTGGCGCATCAGATCGACGCTGGCGGTGCCGTTGGGTCCGTACGGCGGCAGCACGTTGGCAAACGCGATCAGCTCGCCCGAGCGGCGCACCAATGCGAGCGGGCTCCACGCGAAATAGTCCGCATCGAAATGACCGAGCGAAAAGCTCTTCTCGTGCGCGCCCTTGTCGGCGAGCCATGCGTCCGAGACGCGTTCGAGTTCGCTCATCAGCACGGTGTCGAACGGCGGCTCGACCAATTCGAAGGTCAGTTGCTCCTTGACCGAACGGTTGACTGCCTGGCGCAAATCCTCCCAGCGCTTGCCCGCTAGGGTGAATTCGTCGAGGCGTATCGTCGCGAGTTCGCCGAGTTTGAACAAGTCAAACCCAAGGTCGTGATACAGCGACAGATCCGGCTCCAGCACTTCGTAGAACAGCGGCAGGCGATCCTGCGCATCGGCGAATTGGCGGAAGTCGAGGATCGCGCGCTTGATTGCACTTTCTGGCCCGCACGGCGAACCGAGTGCGACGAGCCGATCGCGCACCGCACCGTAGGCGACCACCGCGTGGCTGTCGGCGGACCAGAACAGATGCTTGTCGCGCATGAAGGACAGATGCGCGAATTCACCGCCGCCATGTTCGAGATAAACCGTGCGCGCACGTTCCAGTTCGGCGCGGTCGGGTAGTTTCAGCGGCGGTCGGCGCACCGCGAACGATTGCCACGTGAGATACGCGAACACGCCGAGTACCGCGGCGAACAAGCCGCGTCCGATGCGCGAGGAATGCTCGCCGAAGCCGAAGTACCACAGGTCGAAACTATCGTCTCCGAGTACCGACCAGACGCCGATCGCGAAAAACGCGAGCACCACGACGATCAGGCCGGCAAGCCAGGTGAAGGTCGTCAGCGAGGTCAGGCTCATCGCGCGCTGAGTAAATTCGCGTTTGCGCGTGCGCAGAAGTACCGCAATCGAAAGCAGAAACAGCGCTTCGCCGTAGTGCAGGCCCTTGGTCACCGCCAACGCGGCGCTGATCACGAGCAGCGGCTGCGCGAGTCGATAGGCAAGACGCAGGCGGCCATCGATGCCACGGCCAAGACCGAGCAACAGCACGCCCGTCAAGATCGAAAGCCAATAGGAACTCTCGACGGCCGCAAGCGGCAGGCTCGCACGCACGACGACCGTGTGTTCGTGCACCGCAGGGATCGCGGCCGAACCGAGCAGCACGAGGCCCGCGCCAAACGTCAACACCGCGAGAACGCGGATGCCTAGCCCGGCGAGCAGACTGGCCGGCAATCCGAGCACGCCGAACAACGGATGCATCTGCAAGCGCTCGGTGGCCCGCGCGACGCCGGGCAGACGTTCGGCAAGCATGCCCGAGCCCGCATACAGACCCGCGAGCAGGGGCAGCAGGTAGTAGGCGATGCGGAACAGGAACAAACCCGACAGGATCGCAGCATTGTCGTAACCGCCGTTGGTCAGCGCCAGCAGCATCAGACCGTCGAACACACCGAAACCACCCGGGATCAGGCTGAGCAGGCCGAGCGTCTGCGCCGCGGCAAAACTGCCGAGCAGTGGCCCGACCTTCACGTGCGCGCCAGAGATGTACAGGCAGCCATACAGCACCGCGGCACTCAGTAGCCAGTCGAGCGAGGACAGCACCGCGAGTGCGAACTTGAGGCGCATCGGCGGCAAATCACTGCCGCGCGGCAGCCAGCGCATCAGCCGGCGTCGCGTGGTCAGCCAGAAGAAAGCAGGCAGGTAGAACGCCGCAGCAATCAGTACGCCGACCGCCAACCAGCGCGTGGCGTCGCTCGGCGTGATCGGCAACGAGCCGCCGGCCAGCGTCGCGATGATCATCACCGAAAGCCCGAGCGGCAACGACAGTACCTGCAGGCCGATCAGCGCGGCGCCAACCGGCAACTCGATGCGCCGCGCGCTGAAACCAAGGAGGCGAACGCCGGATCCGATCGCGCCAGAAAGATTGAGCACGTTGGCGAGCGCGTTGGCGACGAACGCGAGGCGCAGCACCTCACGCGCCGGCATCGGCAAATTCAGCCAGCGTGCGATGACGACGTCGATGAGGCCGGTGAACGCGACTGCGAACAGCGCGAGCAATGCGACACCCACCGCCGGCAGCGTTGGCACGTCGAGCAGGGTGCGCTGCATTTCCGGCAGGTCGAACTCGTCGATGCCGCGCACGACCAGCCAGCCGACCAGCAGCAGGAACGCGATCGGCACCAACCAGCGCAGACGCGCGGCCCAGCCGTGCTTGGCGTGAGCGGTGGTGCTGGCGGTTTCGGTCGTCATGCTCGGGGTGTCATCCTTGAGTATCCGCGCATTTTAGCCTGCGCATCGAAGAGCGCCGACGGGCTGATCGGACGGCTTAGCGGCGCGTCGTGGTCTCGAGCAACTCCCTGACGCTCTGGACGTATTGCGGCATCCAGTTCTTCGGAACGCCGAAACCGTGTCCTACCTTCGGCAGCATCACCGCCTTGGAGGCTTTCTGTCCGGCCGCAAAGTCGCCTGCGAACTTGGGATCGCAGACCTGATCCGATTCGCCCTGCAGGATGCGCCATGGCACCTCGACCGTCTCGCGCTTGTCGAATACCCAAGTCGGCGGCTTCTGCTGCCAGTGCTGGGTGAGACCGCCGCGGCTGGGGCAGAATGCGCGGTGGATCAGCAAGTCGGGGCAGAAGCCGAGGCTGATGCCGCCGCCGAAATAGTTGCCCTTGTCCGCCGCGAGTGCGGTATAGGTGACGGTCGCTCCTGACGAATAGCCGATAATGACCGGGTGTGTGTCGAGTGGCAGCTTCAATTCGCGTACGAGACTTTCGCCGAGCCTGGCGAGTGCGCCATCGGCATCGCTGCATGGGCCCGCGCCCGCGTCGAGTCCCTTCAGGTATTGCGGCGTGCTGAACCCGGCAACCCAGTAGCCGAGCGCGGCGGCTTGGTGCGCCATATCGGTTACCCCGAGGTTCCAGCCACCATCGCCCGAGGCGAACAAGGCCAGGCCGCGGCTTGGAACTTTGGGCTTGTACAGCGCGACTTCGCCGAAACCGGCGACGTTGATCCAGCGTTCGACCTCGGGATCGCGCACGGGTGCCGTCTTGTGCGGTTTCGACTTCGCCGCTGTCGTCGGCGGCGCGGGATTCGTCTTCGTCGCGGCGTGGCCTGTTGGTTTGGCCGCGTGGGTCGTCTGGATAGAGCAAAACGCGAGCGCAAGCGCAATCGCGGTGGAGCGGGCAAAACGGATCACAAGGGATTCCTGGGACGACGAAGGCGCGGCACGCTAACGGATGCGAGGCACGCTGTCACGCGCTGCCGCGCACCTGCGACAGCAGCGATTCAGCGGCTGCGCTCAGTGCGGCGGCGTTTCGTCGTCGGCGCTGCGTTTTGCGGCTTCGTCCGCATGCAGTTCAAACCACATCGCATTGAGGATTGCGAACGAGAGAGCAAGGCCGAGGCCAAGGATCCAGCTGAAGTACCACATGCGAGCAAACCTTTGGTTTGTGGGATTCGGGATTCGGGATTCGGATTAAGGGTGACTTTGCGAAATACGCTTTTCTTTTGACTTACCGAATCTCGAATCTCGAATCCCGAATTCCAGCCGTCAATACATGCCGTGGGTCTGCTTGACGTGCTCAAGGCTGATGCGCCCGCGCAGCACGCGGTAGACCCAGCTCGTATAGGCGATCACGATTGGCAACAACACCGCGGTGACGAACAGCATCAGGCCGAGCGTGGTCTTGCTGCTGGAGGCGTCCCACACCGTCAGGCTGCTGCGCGGATCGAGACTCGATGGCAGCAGGAACGGGAACAATGCGAATCCGGCCGAGGCAATGGTGCCCGCAATCGCGAACCCGCTCGCAACGAACGCGCTCGCGTGGTGGCGACCGCGGCCCAGTAGTGGAGCGAGCAGCGCTGCGATGATCGCAACGCCCGCGGCGGTGCAGGCCCAGCGTGCGAGCGCGCCGTCGCCAAGCCAGGTGCCACCGTGCACGACGCTCTTCAGCAAGGGATTGGACGGTGCGTTCACGATGATCCCTGCAGGGGCGATGGCGTAGCCGGTCACGCCATAGACGAGCCAGATACCCGCAACGATGTAGAGCGCGACGAAGCCTGTCGACGCGTACACCACGACGCGCTCGGCGCGCTGCGCGATCACACCATCGGCCTTGAGCGCGGCCCACGCGGCGCCGTGCATCAGGATCATCGCGATCGAAACCAAGCCCACCAACAGCGGGAACGGTCGCAGCAGATCGAAGAAGCCGCCTTCGTAGGTCAAACGCAAGCTGTCGTCGTAGCGGAACGGCGCGCCGAGGAAAAGGTTGCCGAAGGCGACGCCGCAGATCAGCGCAGGAATCAATCCGGACGCGATCAGTATCCAGTCCCAGGTTTCGCGCCAACGCGGATCGGCTAGCTTGTTGCGGAAGCCGAAGCCCACCGGACGCACGATCAGCGCGAGCAGGAACAGGAACATCGCGAAGTAGAAACCGGAGAATGCGGCTGCATACAGCAGGGGCCACGCGGCGAAGATCGCACCCGCGCCGAGAATCAGCCACACCTGGTTGCCCTCCCACACCGGTTCGATCGTTTCGAGCAGCGCGCGCCGTTCATCGTCGTCGTGCGCGAGCACGCGCAGCAGCGCGGCAACGCCGAGGTCGAAGCCGTCCATGACCGCGAAACCGATGAGCAGGATGCCGAGCAGCAGCCACCAGAGAATGCGCAGGGTTTCGTAATCGAACATATGTTGTTCTCCCATGACTGCGCGGTTCGAGCCCTCCCCTTCAAGGGGAGGGTTGGGTGGGGATGGGGTGGGTACTGATAGTCGGCGCGGAAGGAGGCCACATGCCCAGTCCGTCCGGTCCCCGTCGCGCGTACTTCAGCATCAGGATCACATCGACCACCGCGAGGGCGGTGTAAAACACAACGAAGCCGATGAGGCTGGTCAGCACCTGCGTCGCCGTCACGGACGAGACGCCAAGCGCGGTCGGCAAGACCCCTTCGATCGCCCACGGCTGGCGGCCGTATTCGGCGACAA
Source organism: Dokdonella sp. (assembly GCA_039919785.1). Taxonomy (GTDB): domain Bacteria; phylum Pseudomonadota; class Gammaproteobacteria; order Xanthomonadales; family Rhodanobacteraceae; genus Dokdonella_A. The sequence goes on from JBDSFA010000430.1 coordinate 16,356, forward strand.
TCCAGCCGA
>JBDSFA010000346.1:0-13144 GCA_039919785.1 Dokdonella sp.
CTCGTGCACAGCGGTCGCAAGCTGAAGGGTCTTTCCCTCGGCAGCGGCTACTCGCGCACCGCGTCAGCCTGACGGAACCGATTCCATGGAACTTTTCAATCCCGATAGCAATATCGACTTCCTCGGCAAACGCAAGATCAGCATCGGTATTTCGATCCTGCTGATGTTGGTGTCGATCGGTCTCATTGCCACGCGCGGTCTCAACTACGCGCTCGACTTCACCGGCGGTGTGCTGGTCGAGGCGACCTACGAGCAGCCGGCCGAAATCGACCAGGTGCGCGCTGCGCTGGAGACCGGCGGTTTCCACAACGCGCAGGTGCAGAGCCTTGGCGGCACGCGCGACGTGTCGATCCGCTTGCAGACCGAAGCCGGCCAGAAGAATGGCGACAAGGTTGCGACCGACGTGCTTGCCGCGCTCAAGGTCAAGCGCAGTGATGTGACAATGAAGCGTCACGACTTCGTCGGCCCGCAGGTGGGTTCCGAACTAAAGAGCGACGGTATCGTCGCGGCGGTGTTCGTGATGCTCGGGATCATGATCTACATCGGCATCCGATTCGAGAAACGTTTCGCGATCGCCGCGATCGCCAGCGAAATGCACGACACCATCCTCACGGTTGGCTTCTTCGCAATGACCCAGCTCGAATTCGACCTCACCGTGTTGGCGTCGCTGCTCGCGGTGATCGGCTACTCGATCAACGACAAGGTGGTCGTGTTCGATCGCGTGCGCGAGCTATTCCGCCTCACGCGCAAGGCCGAGCCGTACGCGATCCTCAACAAGGCGATCAACCAGACGCTGTCGCGTACGATCATGACCTCGTTTCTGACGGCGGTTGCGATGGCGGCGCTGTACTTCTTTGGCGGCCCCGCCGTGCACGGCTTTGCGCTGACGATGCTGATCGGTATCGTGATCGGTACGTTGTCGTCGATCTTCTTCGCCAACCCGATCCTGTACTGGCTCGGCGTATCGAAGACCGACCTCATGCCGGTCAGCAAGGAAAATCCGGAACTCGAGCGCCGCCCATAATTTGTCTTGCTCCCTCTTGCGAGGGGAAAGGCTGATTTGTCTTGCTCCCTCTCCCCACCGGGGAGAGGGTCGGAGTGAGGGGGCGTGTCCAACCCAGACGCCAAGTCCGCGCGCCGTCCCACCCTAATCCGGCGGAGCGAAGGTTACGGAATCGGTCACTGTTGCGTCGGTATCCACAAGCCGCTGTCGCGCAGCTTTTCCCGCCCCGGCTTGTCCTTCAGTTTCGGCAACTTCAATGGTTTGTCCGGCGCCAGGCGTTCCGGCAGGCGCTCGAGCAGGTGCGCGATCACGTCGAGACGGCCGCGTTTCTGGTCGTTGAAGTTCGCGACGAACCAGGGTGCCCATTCGGCATGCGTCGCGTGCAGCATCGCATCACGTGCCTTGCCATAGGCGGCGTACTGTTCGCGTGCCTTCAGATCGATCGGCGAAATCTTGAAGCGCTTCAGCGGATCGGTGGCGCGCTCGGTGAAACGTTGCTCCTGTTCTTCCTGGTCCACCGCCAGCCAGTACTTGAGCAGCAGGATGCCGTCATCGGTGATCATTTTCTCGAACACCGGGCAGTCGACGAGGAAGCGTCGGTATTGTGCATCGCTGCAAAAACCCATCACGTGTTCGACGCCGGCGCGGTTGTACCAGCTGCGATCGAACAACACGAATTCACCGGCGGCGGGCAGGTGTTCGATGTAGCGCTGGAAATACCATTGTGTCGACTCGCGCTCGGTCGGTTTTGGCAGCGCGACGATGCGGGTGTAGCGCGAGTTCAAGCGCTCGTTTATCGCCTTGATCACGCCGCCCTTGCCGGCCGCATCGCGTCCCTCGAATACGACCACGACACGCTTGCCGCTGCTGATGATCCAGCGTTGCAGGCTTACCAGATCTTCGTCGAGCGCCTCCAGGGCGTGCTCGTACTTCTTCTTCTTCAGATGCTTCATCGCGAACTCCTATTTTTTTGCGGCTGCAGGAACGGCGTCAGCCGCGTTACGCTCAAGCCCTCCCCTTCAAGGGGAGGGTTGGGTGGGGATGGTGTCGAGTGTCCCCTCACGGCATCGCGGCTGAAGCCGCTCCTGCAAAAAACGGGCGACGCGATCACTCGCGCAACCGGGGAATCAAGCCGGCGAGATTGCATGGTTTTGTCGTTGCATTCAGCTGCGCACGGATCAGCTTTTCCCACGCCGTGCGGCAGGCAGAAGGCGAGCCCGGCAGGCAGAACACGAAGGTGTTGTTGGACAGCCCTGCAAATGCACGCGATTGCATCGTCGACGCGCCGATCTCGTCGAAACTGATCGCGCGAAACATCTCGCCGAAGCCGGACATTTCCTTGTCCAGCAGAGGCAAGATTGCCTCGGGCGTCGAATCGCGACCGGTGAAACCGGTGCCGCCCGTCACGATCACGCCATTGATCGTTTCGTCGGCGATCCAGTGCGCGACGAGGGCGCGGACCTGGTAGCGGTTGTCCTTGAGGATGCGCTTCTCGTGCAGGCGATGCCCGGCCTGGCCGAGTGACAGCGCGAGATAGTCGCCCGAGCTGTCGTTGTCGGGCGTGCGCGTGTCCGAGACGGTCAGCACACAAAGGGTGAGGGGTACGAAATCGGTTTGGGCGGTCATGCAGCGAGCGTAGCGCGCTGACGACATATCGGGAAGCTCAATCGAACGCAGCCGGTGCGAGGCCGGCGCGATGGCGGCTTGCAATCTTGTGCAGCAGTTCCGCAAACTCGCGGGCGAACGCATGCATGTCGAACAAACCGCTGCGCTCGCGTCGTTCGGCAAGTTCCTCGCGCAACGCGGAACGCGCATCGCCATCGCGCCCGAGTCGCACCGCGATTTCGATGAAGTCGGCATCGTCACGCGCATTCAGCTGCGGCATGCTGAGATGGTGGTTCAGGCTGGCCGCAACGCGCGAGGCGAAGGTCACGCCGGCGACGGTGAGCACAGGGCAGCCAGCGAAGATCGCATCCGATGCGGTGGTATGCGCGCCGTAGATCGCTGTGTCGAGGAACAGATCCGCGTGCTGGTAGCGCGCCAGATACTCCGCGTGCGGCAGCTTGGCGCCGAACACGAGGCGTGCCGCATCTATGCCGCGCTGCTTTGCCGCATCGCGCAGGTGCTGATCGGCCATGTCCGGACCCGACAGCAGCCACAGAACCGCCTCGGGCACCGCGTGCAATACGCAAAGCATGCGCTCGAAACTTGCCGGATCAAGTTTGTAGCTGTTGTTGAAGCAGGCGTAGACGATGCCCTTTTCCGGCAATCCGCACGCTGCGCGCGAAGGAGTGTCGGCGATTTGGCGAGTCGGATCGGACGGCTGGAAACAACGCGGCAGCCATGCGACTCTCTCCGAGAACTGCGCATGCAGCGACGCCGGCAGTACGATCGCATCGGCGATCACGTAGTCAATCCACGGCGCCGCCAGCGTGCCCGGATACGCGAGCCAGTTCACCTGCAGCGGGGCGGGGCGCAGTGCGAGCGCTTCCGGCATGGCGCCGCTGCAATAGCCGTCGAGATCGAGCAGCAGTTCGATGTCGCTGGCATGGATCGCGGCAGCGAGCGTGGACGCACTGGACGCCGCCATGTCATGCCAGCCATGAGCAGTCGCGCGCAAGCGGCGCAGCAATTCACTGCCGTCGTCGGACGCGGTGGAAAATAGATGCGTTTGGATCGACGCATCTCCGCGCAGCGCCTCCAGCATCGAAACGATGAGCAAGCTGGTCGGATGATTGCCGAAGCCATTGGCGATCAATCCGATGCGCAGTGGCGCCGTCAGCGCGCGTCGAGCGTGCGCGTAGGCAAGGCGTGCACGCATCGGCGCCGCCTTCGCCTCGATACCTCGCGCATGGGTTTGCGCACACAGGAATTGTTCGGTAGCGCTGGCCGGCTCTGCCAGGAAGCCGAACGGAGCGATGCCCGGCGCCTGCGCAGCAACGCGTTCGCGCAGGCGCGCGGAAAGCGCCTCCAGCCCACGCCAGTCACACAACTGTCGACGCAGGAACACGAGCTGGCCGAGTGCGTGATCGAGCGTTGGGTCAAGTGCGAGTGCGCGCGCATGCGCATCGGCGGCGGACGCGTGCCGCTTCTGTTCCTCGGCCATCAATCCGGTCTGATAGACGAAACGCGCGTCGCCGGGTGCGGAACGTGCGCCGGCAGTGTAGGCAGCTTCCGCTTCGGCATGGCGTTGCTGTGCAGCGAACACATGGCCGAGCAGTAGCAGGCCATCCGTGTAGCCGGGCGCAAGCGTCAGCGCATGCCGTGCATTGCGTTCAGCAGACGCGTGCTCACCGAGAGCCAGTTCAACCGCGGCGAGGTTGAACCAGGCGCTGACGTGTTCCGGCAGCGCCTGCGTTGCACCCGCATAGGCATCGCGCGCGCCTGCGAGATCGCCAGCCGCGCGCCGCGCATTGCCAAGCCCGTTCAGCGCGGCGGGATGTGCCGGAGCCAACGTGAGCGCGTGTTCCAGCGCGCCGATCGCCGCGGTCGCGTCGGCACCTGCGAGGAGGACGCTGGCGAGATTGCACAGCACTTCGATCGACTGCGGATCGATCGACCGGGCATCCTGCAGCGCGCGTTGAGCATCGGCGATGCGACCGAGCTGGAGCAAGGCGATGCCATGCAGGCGAGCCGCCTCGGCTTCGTGCGGCCACTGGGCGCGCAACGCAGCAGCGAGCGTGGCTGCCGCTTGTGGCTGGCGCGCATCGATGAGATCGGCGATCTGTTCGAGAGCAGCGGCAGGTTCGGCAAGATGCGACTCAATCATCGTTGCACGCTAGCGCGGATCGACCTGTCGGATCAATTGCGAAGATTCGGGAGCGAATCAGTGGCATGTGCAAGGCGATCGGTGTACCGCAGATGCTAACCTTGTATGGATTGGCGTCAGTTGCGCGGCGCCGTTGCGGACAAGACCCTGCCTGCAGGTGCCTTCCATCGAACATCCTCAAATTCATGTACGGGATTTTTCATGCGAATTGCCGAGTTGGCGCTCAGGTCACTTGTGACGGCGGGCGCGTTGGTGGTCGCCGTCGCCGCAATCGCGAATGAGCCGTATCAACGCACCGCCTCTGTGTCACTCCAGACTTTGGCGACTTCGGTGGACGCGCCCTGGCAGCTGTCGGCAGACGAAGTTTCGATCAGCCTGAACCCGGATGCACTGGCGGCGTTGGGCATCCGGATTGCCGATGTGGTCGGAGTCTCGGCACGCACGCCGGGTGTGCCTGGCCTGCGCTACGACGTTGCGACCTATTTGGCTTCTGGCAAGACCGTGCTTGAAGTGATGCATCGTGGAACCGGCGTTTCCAGCATCGGGACTGGGTCGCTCCGGGTCGCCGGCGGAATGCTGCTGACCTATCCGGGTGGACGAGTCGACTTGCGTGGTTTCTCGCTGCAAGGGAATCCGACCGCGCCGATCGGCATGGTGATTGCCGATACGGCGGGCGCGATCTGGTTCACCGCCGATCACGCTCACTTCGGATTCGACGCTGATTCGACGAATGTGCTTTCGGTTTCCAACATGAACTTGCGCGTGTCTGCGCGGTTTGCAGCGGCGCTCGGTCGTCAGGAATTGACCGGCTATCCGATTGGAAACCTGGAATTCCGCGCTAGAACCCTTGCACTTGACGATGCCGGCATCGATGGCGGTACGTGCAGCGCGCCGTGGCCGGCCGTGGGACTCACGACGGATATCCAACTGACGTATTCAAATCTGAGTGGATTCTACGATTCCATCTATGCCCCGCGTTGCGGCCTTCCGCCGTTGCCGGGCGGAGGCGCCTGCACGGTGTCCAGCACGAACGGAAAACTGGTCCTGGGCAGCGATGCGAGCCTGCGCAATGCCGGCCAGACCGCAGTCGCGTGGTATTCGCATTTCAGCAGCAACAGCCCACCGTACAACAACGATCAGCATCCCTACCTGATCTGGAATCTCTATCGTGTCGACAGCGCCGGCCGCATCAGGCAGATCGGTGCTTCGGGGGTGAAGCATGCGTTTTATTCGGTCAACCTGAACTGCGGTTGCGCAGGTGCCAATGTGATCTGGCCAGGCTGCGACGATGTCTATTCGGTCAGCAGCAACGACAATGGCGGCGGCGGCGCAACGCAGAATCTTGCGCCGCGTTCCGAAATCATTCCGCATACCGCGCAGTGGGGACGTTGCGGGTCAGTCTGGGACGCGGACTGCAATGGCCAGATGGATGCGGGTTCCGGCGCACAGGATCTGTATCAGTACCGGATGCAGGTGACCGAGAGCGATATGCTGGCGCCATTGAGCACGGGCGCACACTACTACTTCGAGTATTGGTACGTCGTACGCGACGATTCCAACATCTACAACACGATGGGATATCGCGAAATCCAGCCCCAAAAGAACGGCGCGAACTGGCTCGTGAATCTCGTTGATGCAAACGCTGCCGATCACGATTTCTTCGCCGGCCCGGCGATCAATCGCTGGGTGGATCCGGTCTCGCCACCGCCGTATGCGATGAACAGGGAGCTTGCCACTCCGCTGGGGCGCGCACGCATAGCCGTCAAGGCTACCTCACTGGGGAGCGGGCAATGGCGCTACGAATACGCGGTGATGAACTTCGACTACGCGCACGCGGCGATCGATCCGGCGCATGCAAGCGAGCCCAACATGAAGCTGCTTTCAAATCACGGCTTCGTGCGTTTGAGCGTGCCGCTGCCGGCTGGCGTGGTGGCCACCAACTTGCGCTTCGACGACGCGGACAACGATACCGGCAACGACTGGGTCGCCACGAGTGGAAATGGTGCCGTGATGTGGACAGCTTCAGCGCCGGGCGACGCTCTCGACTGGGGCAAGTTGAATCACTTCGAATTCACGGCAGGCGCGGCGCCAGCGACCAATTCGCTCACGCTGGTTGGCGCGGCCACTTTGGGTGAAGGTGCGCTGTCCTACGCGCTCGCGTTGCTGGGCCCCCAGGTGTCGGGCGACATCATTTTCCCCAATGGATTCGACTGATCCGGAATGGGGTCTCGTTCAGCGAGAGCGGCAAAGAACGTGTGCTAGCCTTGGGGTGATTCGCATCGATGGGCTGCTCCCGCTCTCTGGGCCATCCTCCATCGAAATCATTCCTGCTTTTTGACGTGATGGGGATCGGGCATGGGCAAAATCCTGGCGACGCTTGCGCTAGCGGCGATTTCAACGACGGCCACCGGTGCGCCGCGAGAGCTGGTCAATCTGGCGCACGGGCCGAGTGCGTCGTCGCAGGCCTCAACAACCCCGGCCTCGACGAATGCAATGCCGGAAGGTGTCTGGCTGGCTTGGGGCGGAGAGGTCTCACTTACTTTCAACCCTGATGCCCTTGCTGCGCTCGATATGCATGTCGCTGACATCAAGAGCGCTAGTCAACGCAGTGCGGGGCAGCCTGGGCGGGTATTTGATTCGACGACATTCTCAACCCGCGATGCAGGCGCGCTCGAAGTGCTGCATCAGGGACCGGCCATATCGGGCATCGGCGGCGGTGAATTGCACGCCAACGGCGGACTGGTATTGAGTTATCCGGGTGGTCAAGTTGATCTGCGTGGTTTCGTGGTTCGCGCGGATCCGGGAACGCGACTCGGACTCGTTGTCACCGACGTTGATGGTACGGTTTGGTTTCACGCCGATCACGCCCATTATGGGTTTGATCCGAAAGCGCCGGGCATCTTTCAGATGTTCAATATGAATCTGGAGCTTTCGTCGCATCTGGCTAATCTGCTCGGCCGGCCAGAACTCGCGGGCTATGCACTCGGTGGGCTGGGGTTGCGTGCAAATTCGCACGCTCGAAAGGAACCGGAAATTCCCGCTGGTGGTGTCTGCAGCACTCCGTTTTCCGGAGCCGGACTGTCCACCGACATCGCCATGATTTTTGATGACGGCGCGCACAGCTGGACCGCGCAGACCGATTCCGTCGAAGTGCGACGCTGCGGATTGCCGCCGCTGCCCAACGGCGGCGCTTGCACGGCGGTTAGCACAAACGGAAAAGTCATCATCGACCAGGATTCGAGTCTGCGCAATATCGGCACCGCGGCTGTCGCCTGGTATGACAAGTTCAACAACGACGAGGGTGGCGTCCCACAGCCGCCTTACAACAATGACCAGCATCCGTTCCTGATCTGGAATCTCTATCGCGTCGATGCCGATGGTCGAATCAAGCAGATCGGTGTGTCGGGAATGAAACATGCGTTCCTGACGATCAACTGGGCGCACACGGCAGCAGACTGTGGTTGCGATCCGGGCCACGTGATCTACCCGACTTGCGAAGACACCTATTCGCGCAACAACAACGACAACCTGTCTACCACTAACAATGCGCAGAACAATCTCGGGCCACGTTCGGAACTGATTCCCTCCACAGCGCAGTGGGGCCGCTGTGGTTCGGTATGGGATCCGAACTGCGATGGACAAGGTCCCGACAGCGGCACGCCATCCGATCACTACCTGTATCGTATGCAGGTCACCGAAAACGACATGCTGCCGCCGCTCAGCACCGGCTCACACTACTATTTCGAATACTGGTACATCGTGCGCGACGATTCGAATATCTATAACACGATGGCTTACCGCGAAATCCAGCCGCAGAAAACCGGTACGGACTGGCTGGGCACCCACCTGGTCAACGCCGACGCGGCGGATCACGATTTCTTCATCGGGCCTCTGATCAACCGCTGGGTCGACCCGGCTGCGCCAGCCGCGAATACGCTGAACAAGGAACTTGTCACGCCGCTCGGCCATGCACGCGTGGCGGTCAAGGCAACCGACCTTGGCGGCGGTCAGTGGCGCTACGAATACGCGGTCATGAATTTCGACTATGCGCATGCGCAGATCGATCCGGCGCATCCGAGCGAGCCGAACATGAAGCTTTTGTCGAATCAGGGCTTTGCTCGCTTCAGCATTCCGCTGCAGCCCGGCTCGGGTAACGGCAACTTTCGCTTCGATGATGCCGATGGCGACGCGGGCAACGACTGGACGGTCGCGATCGGTGCTGACGCAGTCACATGGTCTGCGCCAGTGTCAGGCAATACGCTGGACTGGGGTACGCTTTACCATTTCGAATTCACCAGCAATGCCCCGCCGGCGGCGAATGTGCTGACCGTGGTTGGCGCGGCAACGTCGGCTGAAGCAGAGCTGCCGTACACGTTGGCCTTGCTCGGCCCGCAGGCTGTCGCCGACGACACGATCTTCAAGAATGGATTCGACTCATCGCCATGAGTGGATGGCGATCGACCGTGCTGCGGTTCGCGCTGGGCCTTATCGGCGCATTGTTCCTTGTGGTGCAAGGTGCGAAGGCCGAAGAGAGCTGGTCGGCGGTTGCGCATCGACTCGCGCCCACTAGCAGCAGCGTCGATTTCACGCCACATGGCACCCAACCCGGCCTGTTCAACCAGTTGATCTTTTCCGACAACTGCGCCGGCTGCCATCGGGGTAATACGCCAGCGCAAACCAAGTTCCGGCCTTACTCGAGCTGGGCCGGCTCGATGATGGCGAACGCGACGCGCGACCCGCTTTTCTGGGCGGCACTCGACATCGCCAACCATGACGCGCCCGGTTCGGGCGACTTCTGTCTGCGCTGCCACACCCCGCGTGGCTGGCTCGAAGGTCGCGTGGTCAAGGGGGGATTCAATCCCGACAATGACATCGCCAAAGGCGCAGCAGGCTGCCTGCTCGCCGGCGCATACGATTCGGCCGACGATCTCGACAGCGATTTCGGTGGCGAGACCTGCCACTTCTGCCATCGCCTGATGCCTCAAGGACCGAACAGCGAACCGGGGTACACAGAAAATGCGAACGCCTGGGTCGACGACGGCAATTGCGCCAACACCAATGACTTGGAACCCTGTCGACGCGGGCCTTATACCTACGCGCCTACCGACAACACGCCGCCGCATGCGTGGGTGCAGTCGGACTACCACACGCAAGGTGCAATTTGTGGTCTTTGCCACAACGTGAGTTCACCCGATACGGTCACCGGTCCGGTGAAAACGCTCAAGCTCAACGATGGCACCGACACGCTGCGGCCATTTCCGATTGAGCGCACCTTCAGCGAATGGCAGCAGAGTCAATTCGCGCAAGCGGCCGGTGAGACCTGCCAGGCCTGCCACATGCCGCAGAGTGAAGATCCGGCTGCGACCGCGTGCTCGATTCCGGGTTATCCAAACCGCACTGGCAATCTTCCCGTGCATGCGTTCGTGGGTGGCAATACCTGGGTGCCCGGCATCATCAAGGGACAGTACGCGGGGGGGATCATCGACAACGGCGGCAGCAGTCGAGATGCGTCGTACGACCAGACCATCACCTGGACACGCCAGATGCTTGGTACCGCCGCGAGCGTCGCGACGACAATCCAGGGTTACACGCCGCCGACAAGCAGCGCCGGTTCCATGGCCGTTGCGGTCAAGGTGACGAACCTCAGCGGACACAAGTTGCCGACCGGCTATTCGGAAGGCCGTCGCATGTGGCTGAACCTGCAAGTGCGCGATGCGAACGGCGGGCTCGTGTTCGAGAGTGGCACCTATGATGTGAACAGCGGCGTGCTCGGCACCGACGCACAGGCTCACATTTACGAAGTGCAGCAAGGCATTTTCAATCACCTGGGCAGCAACCAGTGCGACGTCGAAAATGCTTCTGGCAAAGCAATGTTCCATTTTGTACTGAATGACTGTATCGCCAAGGACAACCGGATTCCGCCGCTGGGCTTCAAGCCGGCGACGGCGAGCGACCCAAACGGATATGACACGCGCCCTGTCGGCGTGACGTACCCGGAAACGGCGCCGGGCTCGGGCATCCTCGTCAACTACGACACGGCGAACTACACAGTGCCCGTCCCGGCTGGAGCCGTCGGTCCGCTCACGGCGACGGCGCGGCTCTACTACCAGACATCGAGCAAGGACTACATTGAGTTCCTGCGTGACGAGGCGGTCGCCAACAGCACGCAGGGCGAGAACGCGATGTGCATGGGCGCCGCGAGCCGCCCGTTCACGGTGGGGCCGCAGGCGAGCACGCGCGGCCAGTTCATTTACGACCTGTGGAACGATCGAGTGGCCAACGATCGGGTGTTCACCGACGGCTTCGATGGCGTTGCGCCGACCCGGTATGGGAAATCGCCGCCAGAACTCATGCAGACTTCCTCGGCGACCACGCCGCCCTGAAGGAACGACTCTTCCCGTCGTGCAGCGTGCGGCGGTGATGCGTGCGTGTTAGATTCGGAAGATTGTTCGTCGTGGGAGTGACGTCCGGACCTGCTGTCGATGTGATATCGCAGCCATCTTCGAGGCTTGTCCCCACCGTTCGATTTTCCAGGGATGGCTTCTGCTTCGCCCGGAGGACGCACGTTGCGCCGCCCCCGCTTGCGCGGCCGAAGAAAGCTAATGGCGTCTCCGTCCGGAACGCCGGTTTCCGAATCCGTGAATGGGGCGATCCTATGAAGCAGTTGGTAGTGAGTCTTTGCATTGCAGCAGCCTGCGTGACCACCGCGGCGGCCGGTCCCATCAACGACGCGTTCAAGACGCAAAGCGCCAGCGCCACGGAGACATGGTCCGCTTGGGGCGGCACCATGGGCGTGCGTTGGAATCTGGATCTGATGCAGAACCTCGGTATCCGCATCGATACGCGCAGCGCACAACTGCAGCAGACCGACGAGCGCGGCCACGAATGGTTCTCGCTGCGCGAATCGGGTGGCCTTGAGTTCAGCGTCCGCGACGCGTCGCTGCAGCAATTCAACTCCGGCATGTTGCGCATGAAGGGCGGTTACGTGTTGACGCTCGCCGACGGCAGCAGCATCGATCTGCGCGACGCGACCTTCAAGGTGCGCGCGAATGACCACAATATCCTCGACATGGTTTCCAGCGATGGCAAGGTGTGGTTCTTCACCGACCGCATCATGTTCGAACTGACCAGCAACAACCACGCACTGACCGTGCACACGGCCGATCTGCGCATCATGCCGGAACTCGCGAAACGCCTCGGCGCGCCCGAGGCCAATGGCTGGTCGCTCGGTGATTTCGCGATGAATTCGCAAGTCACGATCCAGGGCAGCGGGGCGCAACCCGATCGCGTCTGCACGACCTATCCCTGGCCCGGTGCGGCGGTACCTGGCGTGCCCGGTGCCACGTACCAGGTCGACCTGTTCATGAAAAATATCACCGTGCAGACCGTCGGCTGCCAGAGCTGCTCGGGCCCGAACGGTAGCGGCGTTGCCGGATTTGCGCCGTCTTCGACCTTGCGCAACAACGTCAACGACGGCGCGCAGCAATTCACGATCGCCGGCGATGCGCTGGGCAAAAGCAATGCACTGTATGCAGCCGATGTCGCCTGGTTCACCAAGTTCAGCGGCAACAATCCGCCGTACAACAACGACCAGCACCCGTTCCTGATCTGGAACCTCTATCGCGTCGACGCGAACGGCGGCATCTCGCAGGTCGGTCGCTCCGGCGTCAAGCACGCGTTTGTCTCGACGAACCAGAGCTGCACGAGTACCTGCGGCGTTTACGGCGGCCACGCGCTCGGCCTCGGCTGCAGCGACACCTATTCGAGTGGCAACAACGACAGCGCCAGCGACATGGGTCCGCGCAGCGAAATCATTCCGGCGAACGGGCAGTGGGGCCGCTGCGGATCGATCTTCGATACCAATTGCGATGGCAGTTCGAATGCCAGCGGCAACACCAGCTGGACGCAACGCATGAAGACTCCGGAGAAATTGCTCGCGCATGGCGCGGGTGACGGCGTCGGCTTCCTGTTCGAATCGTGGTACATCGTGCGCGACGACATCAACATCTACAATTCTATGGCGTCCGAGTCGGTCAATCCGCAATTTTCCGGTTCGCAATGGGCGCTGACCGGCGCGACGGGCTACAAGCTCGGCGCCGCCATCGACCGCTGGGTGGATCCGGCGACGCCCACGGCGACATCGCAAAATACTGAACTGGCGACAAGCGAAGGGCATGCGAAAATTGCGGTGAAAGTCACCGATCTTGGCAACGGCAAGTGGCGCTACAACTATGCGGTGATGAACCTCGACTTCGCACGCGCGAAGACGTCCGGTGCCGAACCGAACCTGCATGTTGAAAGCAATGCGGGCTTCGACAGCTTCAGCGTACCGGTGCCTGCGAATGCGCACATCGTCAGTCCGAGCGCGAACG
>JBDSFA010000275.1:0-3388 GCA_039919785.1 Dokdonella sp.
TTGCATGGGGTAGGTCAACCCCTTGCGCGATCCATTGTCGAGCTTGATGCGCCACCAACCGCAGTTGTAGTCGGCGAGGTACACCTCTCCCGCGGCTCGGCCGGGCGCTACCCCTTGTGCCGATGACAACTGTTCCGCTGCGATGACAATGCGACAGGCGTGCCACTGGCGTCAAAAGGTGCATGGCGCGGCAGCGCTGATGAATAACGTTGAATCGCGCAATTTCAGCGCATCGATTGCGACCTCGATGATCTAGGATGGGCGCAACCGCATCATTGCAATCATTCGATCTTGGAGGAAATTTGACGATGAAACGTCTGGCTTTTTTTTTGCCACACTCGTTCTCACTACCCATGTCGCAAGCGCGCGTGATCAGGCGCAGGACGAACGCAAACTTCTGAACGCTGAAACCGCGCTTTGTCACGCATTCGAGGTCGGAGCAGCAGACGCGGCGGGCAAGGTACTGGACGCACGTTTCACGTTGACCGATTCGCGGGGTGGCGTGACCGATCGCGTGCAGAATATGGCGGAGATTGCGAAGCGCGACCCGTACTACGACGTATTCCGAAACCACGGGCAGAAAGTGCGTCTCTACGGTGACGCTGCGCTTGTGACCGGTGTAACGACGATCAAGGGCCATTCGGGCACGACAGCGATCGACGCGGAGTTCGCATACACCGACACATGGGTTCGCCGCGATGGCAACTGGACAATCGCAGCCAGCCACGCGAGTCGCCTGCCGCAGAAATGACGGCATTGAGGTCGAGATGAGAGGAACTGGATGGACCAAACCATTGACATGGTTCGCACCGTTTCCTACAAGCGGCGCGGGAGCTTCGCTCGGACCCCTGACAGGATGCGGCCAGACAGGCAGCGCCGTTGCTGCTGTACCATACGCGCGCCATGCCGACTCCCGCCAACCTGTTTGGATTGATCGTCTTCAGCGTGACGGGCTTCGCGATGTTCAGCTATGCGCGCAAGCAGGGGAAATGGCGTACCGCAGCGATTGGCGTCGCCTTGATGGTGTATCCCTACTTTGTCGACCAGACCTGGGTGCTGTACGCGGTCGGGCTTGCGCTTTGCGCAGCACTTTTCATTTTTCGCGAATAAGTTTCGGTCATTCCACCGGAGATCCTGCGTGCGCCGTGCGTCGTGGCGCGAAGTTGTGCATGATCGGCGCTCCACAACGCGGGGGTGCTCATGTCGATGGAACTGAAAATGCTGGCCTGGTCGATCGTGCTCGGAATCGTGCATGTGTTGATCGGCGCGACGCTGTCGACGCAACAGCGCGGTCTGACATGGAATCTGAGTGCGCGCGATGGCGTGGCGAAGCCTCTGACCGGCATCGCCGCGCGGGTCGATCGTGCGACGCGCAATTTCCTTGAGACCTTCGTGTTCTTCGCGGCGGCGGTTCTGGCCGTGGTCATCGCGCAGAAAACCAATTCGTGGACTGCCCTCGGCGCGCAGATCTATTTCTGGTCTCGCGTCGCGTATCTGCCTGTGTATGCGGCCGGAATACCGTTTTTGCGCACCGTGGTCTGGGCGGCAGGTCTGTACGGGATGCTGCAGGTCATTGCCGCGTTGTTCTAAGGCTGGGAGTAACCGTCTGTGACAGCACTTTGAAGCGTACGGCCTCAAAGCATCGCGGCATTGAAGTCCTCCCCTTCAAGGGGAGGATTTAGGTGGGGATGGTGTCCGTCTCGCGGAAAAGCATCGCGGCTGAAGCCGCTCGCACCGACAGTTGCTCCCACAATTCCTCGTAGTTCAAATCAAGTCGACCCGACCATGCTCAAGGCCAGCGCTTCGGCGACCTTGATGCCATCGACGGCCGCTGACAGGATGCCGCCAGCGTAGCCGGCACCTTCGCCCGCCGGATACAAGCCGGATGTATTGATGCTCTGGCAATCCTCACCGCGCTTGATCCGGATCGGCGACGACGTGCGAGTCTCCACGCCCGTCAACAGCGCGTCCGCCATCGCGAAGCCGCGGATCTGTCGATCGAACGCGGGCAATGCTTCGCGGATGGCGTCGATCGCGTAGTCGGGAAGTGCCGTATCCAGTTCGCCCAGATGCACGCCCGGCGTATATGAGGGCAACACCGTTCCAAATTCCCGCGACGGTCGTCGTGCGAGGAAATCATCGACGCGCTGACCCGGCGCGTCGTAGGTGCCGCCGCCGAGGGCGAATGCACGTTCCTCGAAATACCGCTGCAGGGCGACACCAGCCAGCGCGCCGCTGCCGTAGGGAGCGAAATCTTCCGGCGTGATGCCGACAACGATGCCTGCATTTGCGTTGCGCTCGTTGCGCGAATACTGGCTCATGCCATTGGTGACGACGCGCCCTGGTTCGGAAGCAGCGGCAACGACGGTACCGCCAGGGCACATGCAGAAGCTGTAGACCGAGCGACCGTTGCGGCAGTGGTGCACGAGTTTGTAGTCTGCCGCGCCGAGCAAGGCGTGGCCGGCTTGTGGGCCGAAACGTGCCTTGTCGATCAATGATTGCGGATGCTCGATACGAAAGCCAACCGAGAAAGGCTTGGCCTCGACATACACGCCGCGCGCGTGAAGCATCGCGAACGTATCGCGCGCGCTGTGTCCGATCGCGAGCACCACATGATTGGTACGTAGCTGTTCGCCGTCCGCGAGCGTCAGGCCGCGGATGTTTCCATTTTCGATGAGCACGTCATCGACGCGGCTGCCGAAGCGGATCGTGCCGCCGAGTGATTCGATCGTCGCGCGCATGCTCTCGACCATCGTGACCAGCCGGAATGTGCCGATATGCGGCTTGGCGACGTAGAGGATTTCCTCCGGCGCACCGGCCTTGACGAATTCGCTGAGCACCTTGCGGCCGTGGTGCAGGGGGTCGCGGATCTGGCTGTAGAGCTTGCCGTCGGAGAATGTGCCGGCGCCGCCTTCGCCGAACTGCACGTTTGATTCGGGGTTGAGTACGCGCTTGCGCCAGAGGCCGAAGGTATCAACGGTGCGTTCGCGCACCGCCTTGCCGCGCTCGAGGATGATGGGTCGAAAGCCCATCTGCGCAAGCAAGAGCCCCGCAAACAAGCCGCAGGGACCGGTGCCGATCACGACCGGTCGCAGGAATTCGCGGTCGGGTGCGCGTGCGACGAAGTGATAATTCGTGTCCGGCGTGCGTGCGAGCTTCGTGTCGCCCTGCAGTCGGCGCAGGACAGCGTCATCGTCGCTGGTTTCGACATCCACGCTGTAGATCAACACGATCGCACCGCGTTTGCGCGCATCGTAGCTGCGCTTGGCCACCACGAACCCGACCAGCGCAGGCGCTTCGCTGCCGAGCCTGGCAAGTACCGCGCGCTCGAGCGCACGATCGTCGTGATCCAGCGGCAGTTTGATGTCGGTCAGTCGCAGCATGCACG
>JBDSFA010000295.1:0-1947 GCA_039919785.1 Dokdonella sp.
CGGAAGGCGCCGGAACGCCGACATTTCCGCTTGCTGCGGGTTTCAACATCATGGTACCGGGCGCGCAGGCCGATGCCTGTCGCGATGGCGATCGCATCTTTGCCGATGGGTTCGACGCATGAAAACGCTCTTCGTCCTGTGCCGGCTCGCGCCGCTGCTGCTTGTCGTCCATGCCGTTGCCGGTATTGCGTCCACCCAGCGATGGCCTGGCCCGGCGCCATGCAATGCCACGTTGCAGGCGTGCATCAATGCGGCGTCTGTGGGCGACACGGTCGAGGTGTCTTACTACCCGCCGATCGACGAATCGCTGACGATCAGCAAGAGTCTCACCTTGCGCGGCCTGAGCAGTTCCGGCATCGCAGCCGTGCCCTACACGCCGTCGCTGGCAGTCGACCGCGGAATACTCGTGCAATCACCGACCACCGGCGGCATGGACGTCACGGTCGAGAACCTCGAGTTCGTGCGTGGTCGCGTCACGGTCGAGCATCGCAGCAGCGGCCCGACCCAGGCGCGCGTGCATCAGCTGGTTTTTCGGGATGTCGATCCGATCGATGGCGCTGCGATTCGCGTGCTCAACAACGGAACCGGACCGCTGTATTCGTACATCGAAGGCAATCACGTTCATGTGCTGCCCGGTTCCTTCGGCCGTTCTGCGATCTACCTGCTCGGAAGCGCCAGCGTGACACTCGATGCCGCCGTCAATGGCAACCGCATCACGTTCGAATATCCCGGCGCCGACCCATCGGCAAGCGGTATCCGCCTGGAGGGCGGTTCGACGTCGGGCACCAACATCCGCACGATCGGCAATCGCATCGACGGCAACGGCTATTTCGCCGGCGTGCTGGTCAATACAGTGGGTGCGGGCAGCTTCCAATCGCTGGTCGGCAGCAACCTCGTCGCAGGTTCACGCGGTGGTAGCGGGGCCGGTATCCGCGTTTACCGGAACGCGCCGACTGCCGATGTCCGCGTGCTCAACAACACCGTCGTGCATGCCGACCGCGGTATCGACTTCGTCAACTTCAGTTTCCCCGCAGCGCTGACAGGGGATATCCGCAACAACATCATCGACGACACCACCAATGAAGGACTGTACGTCGACCCTGCACTGGGTGCCGGCGTCAGCAATGACTACAACCTGTTGCATGCGACCGCAGCGACCAGCACCACGCTTGGCGTGCACAGTCTCTCGGCCGTTCCGCAATTCGCGGCCATCGACGATTTCCGTCCGCAGCCAGGTGCGCCGGGCATCAATCATGGCGATACGGCAGCGGTACCCGCAGAACTGGTATTCGACGCACAGGGCAATCATCGTGTCGGCCACAGCGCAGTCGACATCGGCGCGTTCGAGGCAGGCACTGGCACGATGGTGCATGTCGTGCGGCAGCTCGGCAGCCCAGCCAATACGACACGGCTCATTGCGCCTTATCTCGACGGCATTGCCAACGCGCGCATCTTCGCGATGCCAGTGGGCGGCATCGGCGAATTCGCGTTGACGTTGCCGCTCGGCGTCGAGCGCGATGCCGGATCGAACTGGTATCTTTTCAGCGAAGACACCGGCTTCAGCATCGTCCCGGGCATGCGCTTCAATGTGACGGTGCCAGGATCCGACAGCTCTGCCTTCGTGCACGTGGCCAACGCGAGCACGATTCCGCTGGGACTCGAGCACACGAGCGTGATCGACAACGCCGCGATCAACAATCAGCCCGATGCGCGGGTCTTCGTCACCCAGAACTGGGATCCGCCGGAAGGCACCACCGTCTACAACAACCATGTCGTTGGCGTGTACTACACCGCAGGCCGCTGGCGCGTCTTCAATGAAAATTTCGCCTCGATGCCGCTGGGTGCGGCGTTCAATGTGATGGCTGCGCCGATCGGATCGCCGAGCGCGTTTCTGCACGTGGTTATTGCGGGCGTCAACACCAGCCCTGATGCCTTCAGCGGCCTCAG
>JBDSFA010000266.1:0-11539 GCA_039919785.1 Dokdonella sp.
CCTTCGGTACGTAAGGCGCGGTGAACACGAAACGGTCGCCACAGAACGCGCGCTGCACCGGCGCACCCCAGTCACCGGCAAGATTCACGACCGTGCACGGCGTTCCGTGTGCGTGCAGTTTCCAGTAAGGGCTGTTGCCCACTTCGGACGGGTCGAATTCGAGCGCGATCCAGCTCGCGCTGACCGTGCCCTGCGAATGCGCCGTGTAGTGCGCGTAATGCGCCGCATCGATCACCGGTTGCAGCCCGAGCTGCCAGGCAATTGTGAGCGTGACTACCGCGAAGCCGATCTGCAAGGCCGCTGCAAAACCTGTCAGGCGTCCGAACGTGAGACGCATGGCGTTGCCGAGCAGGAACGATCCTGCCGTAGCAGGCAGGGCCGGCGCCACGCCATGCGCGCGCGCCCTGCGCTCGGCCCGTTTTTGCTCCACGTCCGACTGGCTTTCGTCCATGTCCGCTTCCCCGGTTTCGTGACGCCGCCATTATCCGCTGATGCGCGCGCAGTGATAGTCGTGCCGGTCTCTGCATAAGCACTCGCAGCCGTTTCCGACTGTGCCTATAGTGACCGGAGAGCCGATGGCCTTTTTTGTCCTCTATGCGTCGCGACGAGACCTTTTCCGGCCTCTGTTCGAGCGTGATGATGTCTCACCCTTCACGCACAAGGAGTTACCATGAGCATTCCAAATACCGCCCTGGTCGTCATCGACGTGCAGGAATCGTTCCGTCAGCGCGACTATTGGGATGGCAGCGACGTGCCGGCGTTTATTGACCGCCTGAAGACCCTCATCGACGGCGCCAAGGCAGTCGGTATGCCGGTCGTGCAGATTTTTCACGTCGAGCCGGACGGCGCGTTCTCGCTCGCCAGCGGCCATGTGCGCACGCTCGCGCCGCTGTCGATTGCAGCCGATGTCGTATTCCACAAGCATCGCCACAGCGCCCTGATCGGCAGCGGCCTGCCGGTTTGGCTGACCGAGCGCGGCATCCGCCGCCTGATCGTGTCCGGCATCCGCACCGAGCAGTGTTGCGAGACAACGACACGCCATGCATCGGACCTTGGCTACGAAGTCGACTATGTCAGCGAGGCAACGCTGACTTTCGCCATGACCGACAGCACAGGGCGGCGCTGGAGCGCACAGGAGATCAAGGCGCGCACCGAACTTGTACTGGCCGATCGCTTCGCACGCATCGCGACCGTCGAGCAGGCGCTCGCACGTCCTGCAGCGAAGCGCGCGGCGTGAATAGCGGCGCGGCCCAATGCGTTCCGATCTGGGTCGTGCTGCCGCCGCGCCCGTTGCTGCTCGATATTGCGGGGCCGCTCGAAGTACTGCGCCGCGCGAACGTCGAGCAAGCGTCGCTGCATTTCGACGTGCGTATCGTCGGCCCGCGCAGCCGGCAGACAAGCTCCGTCGGCCTCACGCTCGCGCAGATCGCGCCACTGCCGACCATGCTCGGCGACGATGCGATGATCGTGCTGACCGGCAGCGTTGACACAGTCGCATTCGGCGACGACCCCGCCGATGCGCAGGTTGCGCGCGACGAAGCCGCGGTCGTCGCGTGGCTGAAGGCGCATGTGCAACCGTCGCACCGCCTTGTCACGATCTGCTCGGGCGCCTTGCTCGCCGCGCGCGCCAGCCTGCTCGATGGTTACGATTGCACGACGCACTACAGCTGCTGCGCGGAGCTTGCCGCGCTCGCGCCGCAAGCGAACGTGCTGCTGAACCGCTTGTTCGTCGAGGACCGCAATCGCTGCAGCAGCGCCGGCGTGACCGCTGGCACCGATCTCATGCTGCAACTGGTCGGGCGCCTGTGTTGCCCCGCGGTCGCGCTCGCGATTGCGCGCCACCTGGTGATCTACCTGCGCCGCAGCGGTGCGGAGCCACAGCTTTCGCCCTGGCTGGAAGGACGCAACCACATTCACCCTGCCGTGCATCGTGCGCAGGACGCGATCGCCGCGAATCCGGCGCGCCTGTGGTCACTGACCGCACTCGCGCAGATCACGAGTGCGAGTCCGCGCCATCTGTCGCGCCTGTTCAACGAACATGCCGGCATGAGCCTGCCCGACTACATCAACCGTCTGCGCGTGGCGCTCGCGCACGAACTGCTCCGTCATACGCGGCTCGATATGGAACGCATCGCCGAACGCAGCGGCTTCGCGTCGACCCGCCAGCTCCGGCGTGCGTGGAGCCGTTCGCATGCGACGCCGCCGCACGCCGTGCGCGGCGACCTGGGCGGGGTGGACCGACGTCGCAACTGAAAGTGCATCGTCCGTAGCGTCTTGTGGTCAAAATACCGCAGGCCCCACATACGCGCTTTCCCTTCGGTTGCGGTCCATTGGCGACCTGCCTCACACTCGCAACCGGCAGCGCGTCACGAAAGCGCGCGCACCTGCGGGCTAGCATCGCGGCCGATCAAGGGGAGTTGACCATGTTGTTCTTGCGTCCGTGGCTGGTTGCCATCGCACTGCTTGCCGGCAGCGCAAACGCGCAGTCGTTGCAGAATCCAATCCTGTTCGTCACCCAGTTCCCGATTGCCGCCGACTTCACCGCAGTCGGCAGCGTGTTCGGCAACCACCGAACCGACATGGAATCGACCGGGCGCGGCGGTGATCTGATGATCCGCTATCCGGATGGCTCGCTGCGCAATCTCACGCAGGAGGCCGGTTTCGGCAGTGTCGGCCTGCAGGGCGCCAATGCGATCTCGGTGCGCGATCCTGCGGTGTCATGGGATGGCACGCGCGCGATCTTCAGCATGGTGATCGGCGCACCCATCGCCCAGTATCAATACGGCACGTGGTTCTGGCAGATGTACGAAGTGACCGGACTCGGTCAGGGCCAGACCGTGCACATCACCAAAGTGCTGAATCAGCCGGACCACTTCAACAACGTCAGTCCCACCTACCTTTCCGACGGCAGTGTCGTGTTCGTCAGCGATCGGCCGCGCAACGGCGCCGAACATCTTTATCCGCAACTTGACGAATACGAGGAGGCGCCGACGCCGACCGGTCTGTGGCGTCTGCAGCCGGCGACCGCACGGCTCGACCTGCTGCAAAATGCGGTGTCGGGTTCGTTCAACCCGATCGTCGACAGCTTCGGGCGTGTGCTGTTCACGCGTTGGGATCACCTGCAGCGCGATCAACAGAACGACGGCGACGGCAATGCCTACGGCACCTTCAACTGGAGCAGCGAGGCGTCCAACTCGACCGCAACGCCGGACCGCGGCGAAGTGTTTCCCGAGCCGCGCATTGCGGTGAGTGGCTCCAACCTCGAAGGGTTCGGCATCAACCATTTCTTCCCGTGGATGGTGAATCAGGACGGTAGCGGCGAAGAGACGCTCAACCATGTCGGCCGACACGAGTTGCACGGCTATTTCGACCGCAGCTTCAATGACGATTCCGCGCTGCACGAATTCATTGCGCCCGGCTCGCGCAAGACCATCGAAAACATGTTGCAGATGCGCGAGGATCCAACCGCACCGGGCCGCTACATCGGCGTCGACGCACCGGAGTTCTACACGCATGCGTCCGGCCAGCTGATCCGCATCGATGCCGCGCCGTCGACCAATCCTGCCACGATGAACGCCCAATATCTGACGCCGCGCAGCACCCAGGGTTTCTACGACAGCACGCCACCGGCGGATTTCACCGGCCACTACCGCAATCCGCTGCCGCTCGCCGATGGTCGCATGCTGGTCGCACACGCGACCGAATCGCGCCGCGCCGGCAACGATGGCACGCGGGACAATCCGCTGCCGCGCTATCTGTTTCGCCTGAAACGGCTCGCCACGAGCGGCAGTTTCCTTGCGCCGGTCGAGACCCTCACCGCCGGCATCAGCAAGACGATCAGTTACTGGGATCCGGATGTGCTGGTCAGCTACAGCGGCCCGCTGTGGGAATTGTCGCCGGTCGAAGTGCGTGCGCGCACGACGCCGCCGACCACGGCATTCGCGTTGCAGGCGCCGGAGCAGCAGGCGTTCACGCTCGAGAACGTCGACGCAAATGCGTTCCGCGCCTACCTCGCGGCGAACCAGCTGGCCGTGATGGTGGTGCGCAACGCGACTTCGCGCGACGGCGCCGACCAGCAACAGCCGTACAACCTGCGCGTGCCCGGTGGCGTGCAGACCGTCGCCGCTGGCGGCGGCACGGTCTACGACATCGCGCACATGCAATTTTTTCAGGGAGACCAGATCCGTGGTCTCGGCGGCACCGCCTCGCCGAACGAGGGCCGGCGCGTGCTCGCGCAAGTCATGCACGATCCTGTGGCCAAACTGGCGAATGCGCCGAACCCGAGCGGGCCGGTTGGCAGCGTACCGATCTTCACCGATGGTTCGGTCGCACTGTACGTACCGGCTTCGCGTGCGATGGCCTGGCATTCAACCGCGGCCAACGGAACGCCCGTGGTGCGCGAACGCTACTGGATCAGCTTCCGACCCGGCGAGGTCCGCGCCTGCGACGGCTGCCACGGAGTGAACCAGCAGAACCAGGCAGGCCAGCCTGCTTCGGCAAATACCGCTCTCGCGTTTCGCGCGTTGCTGGCGCGCTGGCGCGACCATCAGGTCGATCTGATCTTCGCCAATTCGCTCGAACCGCGTTGATCGCACGCGCACGCCTGAACCGCGCAACCGCTGCGTTATAGTTCGACCGTCCGCGACGCCAACGCTGCGTCGCGATGGTCGGTCTATCCGGGGAGATTGCCGTGCTGCTGTTGCGCCTGCTCGAATTTTCGTTCGTGATCCTGTTTCTCACCGTGCTGGTCACGCAGGTTTTCATTCCTGCGTTCAAGGGCACGCGCCTGTTTCCGATCTTCGATCGCAGGGGCCGCGAGGCATTCGAGGAATTGACGCGGGCGCGTGAAGAACGCGAAGTGGAAGCGGTAGAGAAGGAAGCGCGCGATGCGCGCCGATCATCCGGGGAGAATGACGATGTTTAGTTTCAGGAATCTGGCGATCGTTGCGTCGCTGCTGGCTGCGCTCATCGTGGTCGCTCTCGCCGGCGAGCTGGTCGAGCACCTGGATGCGCAGGAAGTGATGGTGATCCAGTCGGTCAACGGCAATCTCACCGTGTACGACACCCCGGGTTATCACCCGCAATGGTTCGGCAAGGTGACCAAATACGCGCGCCGCGCCTCGTACGATTTCGAGGCGCCGATCCGTTTCAACGATGGCGCGCAGGCGAAGATGCACGGCTCGATCCAGTTCGAAGTGCCGACTGACGCGACCACCTTGATCATGCTGCACTCCAAGTACGGCAGCGCCGCGACGCTGCAGAGCCAGCTGGTCGAGCGCGTGATCGACAAGTCGATCTTCATGTCCGGCCCGCTGATGTCGTCGAAGGAATCCTATGCGGAGAAGCGCAACTCGCTGATTACTTACGTCGAGGACCAGATCACGCACGGCACCTACCAGACGCGCCAGCACGACGTGAAGTCGAACGATCCGATCACCGGCGCCGAGAAGACGATCACGACCGTCGAGATCGTCGCCGACGACAAGGGCATGCCCAAGCGTCAGGAAGATCCGGTGCTGACGCCGTTCGGCATCAAGACCTTCAACTTCACCATCAGCGAAGTGAACTACGACGCGACCGTCGAAGCGCAGATCAAGGGCCAGCAACAGATCACGATGGACGTGCAGACGGCCATCGCGACGGCGAAGAAGGCCGAGCAGCAGGCGATCACGGTGGCCAAGGAAGGCGAAGCCGCCGCGGCAAAAGCGAAGTGGGAACAGGAAGTGATCAAGGCCAAGGCCGTGGTCGAGGCACAGCAGGCACTCGAAGTCGCGCAGCTCGACACCAAGAAGGCCGAGCAGGAAAAGGCCGCGAAGATCCTGCGTGCCGAAGGCGAGTCCGAATACAAGCGCAAGATCATCAGCGCCGACGGCGCGCTGGAACAGAAGCTTGCCACCTACAAGGACGTGCAGGTCGCGTGGGCGCAGGCCTTCGCCGAATACAAGGGTCCCGCGCTGGTGCCGGCAGTCGTGATGGCGCCGCGCGATGGCGGCGCGGCCGCGACCGGCGCGCAATCGCTGATCGACATGCTGAGCGTGAAGACCGCGCGCGACCTCGCGCTCGACATGTCGATACCGGCAGGAGCCAAGTAGCATTTCGTGCAGACGGCGGCCGCGCCTGGGCACGTTCGCCTGCGGGGCGTGCCGCGCAAAAAGCGCGACACGCTTCTAGGTGAGCATTTCCTCCGACACGCGCGACTTGCGCAAGTCGTGCAAATCTTCGGCGATGTCGGCGGAGGAAGCGCCCATGCGGTAGGTGCCGAGCAGGTATTCGGGCGGGACTTCGGGCGCTTCTTTTGCGTGCATGAAGTACACGTCAAGACCCGGGCTCGCCCACACCAGCACGTCATCATCGACGAGCGCGCCATAGATGCTCGTTGCCATCGCGTCGACGTCGTCGAGCAACGAACCTACGTTCGCCCGCGGCCATGGCCCCTTCGCGCTTACGCGACGCACGGACCGCGTCCGGTTTGGCCATCGGGCTGACCCAACGGATCGGGACGACGCAGCAGATCGGCGCCGATCACGATCCTGAAGTGCTCGACGATACCGCGGTCGGCCGCGTCGAGCAGCGCGTGCAGCACACTGCGGATAGTGCGCATCGCATCGTTCGCCTCGGACAGGTCGACCAGGACGTTGAACCAGGCATAGCCGTTCGGCGACTTCTCGCATTGTTCTAGGTGAAACGCAGCCGGTCGCCGCTCGCCACCGAGCACGTGTTGCAGCTCTTCCAGTCGCGTGATCGTTTCGATCACCGCCAGCGGCTTCATCGAAGCCGTTCCTTGGACGCTATCGTTCATGTCGAGTCTCTGGGAGGGAGAGGGGCGCGTGGCAGCACGCGTACTGCTTTGGATCGCCGGGCTCGGCTGGCCCGAACGCCGGGCGCTATCCGGATTCTTGACAGCTGACAAGTCTGCGCAGCTAGACGCCGCGCGTCGCCTGATGAATGCACTAGACGGACTAGTGCATTTGTCCCATAGCGCACACTGGTGCTCGGAACACGGCATCATGGTTGCGTTTTTGTACTGTTCGTCATCCTTTCCAGGTTTCTTCGAGCGATTGCCCATGAGCAAGCGTCCCGCCCCCACTCCTGCCGATCGCGACCAACTCCGCCAAGTCGTCGCCGGCCTCAGCGAAGGCGTGATCCTGATCGAACGCAATCGCAGGCTCGTGTGGGCGAATACCTCCGCCTGCGCGATGCACGGAGTCAAGGACGTCAGCGAGCTTGGACGCACGCTCGCGGACTATCGCAAGCGATTTGATCTGCATTATCGCAATCATCACCCCGTGCCCGCAGGCAGTTATCCGCTCGAGCGCGCATTCGCTGGCGAACGCTTCAGCGACGTCGTCGTCGAGGTCGTCCCGGTCGCGCAGCCGGAACTGAAGTGGGTGCACCGCACACGCAGCCTGGTCGTCAACGACGCCAAGGGCGAGCCCGACTTCCACGCGCTGTTTCTCCTCGACGTCACCGACTGGGCGAGCGCGGAGCAACGCTTCGAGCGTGCGTTCAACGCGAATCCGGCGCCGGCGATGATCTGTCGTCTCGCCGATCTGCGTTTCATCAAGGTCAACCGCGGCTTCCTCGACATGACCGGCTACGTCAGCGAGCAGGTGGTCGGACGTTCGGTATACGAGATCGACGTGCTCGAGCAGGCGGACAACCGCAACACGTCAATCGAACATCTGGTCGCGGGCGAAACGATTCCGCAGACGCAAGCCGAACTGCGCATCGCGGACGGCACCTCCAAGCTCATCATCGTCGCGGGCCAGCCGATTGAAATGGGCGACGAACCCTGCATGCTGTTTACCTTCATGGACCTGGAGCCGCGCCGGCAGGCCGAGGATGCGCTGCGCCACAGCGAAGAGCGCTTCGTGAAAGCGTTCCAGATGACCCCGGTGCCGACCGTTGTCTTCGATGCGGACCGCTGGGAAGTCATCGAGGTCAACGAATCCTTCGTGAACAGCACGGGCTATGCACACGATGATCTGATCGGCCGCTCAATCGACGACATCGGTCTGCTCGGTGCCGGAACTGCGCGCATGCAGGTCGCGACGACGCTCAAGCGCAAGGGCGTCCTGCGCGATGTCGATTGTCTGATCACGCGCAAGGATGGCAGCACGATCGACTGCCTCGTTTCCGCCGAGACCGTGCTCATCGACGGCGTCGGCTGCGTGTTGCTGGCGCTGCTCGACATCACCCACCGTCGACGCTCGGAGCTGGAGCTGGTCGCGGCGGTCGAGGCGATCATGAAGGATGCCTCGTGGCTCAGCGGGCCGCTGGTCGAGAAGCTGGCGAATGTCCGCCGCGGCATCGTGCCCGAGCAGGGGCCCGAGCTAGCCGACCTCACCAATCGCGAACGCGAGGTGCTCGCGTTGATTGGCGAGGGCTTGACCGACAAGGCGATTGCGGCGCGCCTGCGCGTATCGCCGAGCACGGTGCGCAACCATGCGGCGGCGATTTATTCGAAGCTCGACCTGCATACCCGCGGCGAGGCCATCGTGTGGGCGCGCGAGCGTGGCTTCTCCGGCAAAACCGATGGCGCCGCCAAACACAAGGCGCGGGCGCGAAGTTGATCGCGCGCGCCAGAGCGCGCATTTTCAGGACCTTACATTTGGTCGCCTCAACCCGCGCTTCTTCGGGAGTATGTTGCGCGTTCAGTCCAGGGAGACGTTCCATGCTCGTACGCCGATTTGCTGCTGCCTTGCTGACGTGTGGACTCGCGACGATCGTATCCGCGCAAACCGCAGCCCCCACGAATGCCTCGCCTGCGTGGGTGACGCAGAGCAACCTCGATGCACAGCCGCTGTTGAAGGCGATGGCACAGTTTCATCCGGAGTTTGCCTCGCGCATTGGATTGGCCGGCTATGACGAGAAGTCGATCGACCTCAAACCCGACCTGCCCGCGCGCGAACGCACTGCGTTGGGTGCGGTGCGCAGTGAGTTACATCAGAAGCTCGCGTCCGAGTCCGATGCCAATGTGCGCCGGGACGTGGAAATCCTGATCAAGGCGGCGGAAAGGAACATCGAATCGAGCCGCCTGGACGAGAAGTACCTGCTGCCTTACCTGGACGTGGGGCAGACGATCTTCCAGGGCGAATTCGGCCTGCTGCAGGATCAGGTCGCGCCGCAGCGACGCGCTGCGGCGTTGAAACGACTCGAATGCTATGTCGGTATCGCGCCGGGCTGCACACCGCTGACGAAGGACGCCGAAGCGGCGTATGCCGCGAAGCTCCCCGACAAGCAGTTGCTCAGTCCGTACAAGGCCCAGGTCGAACAGGACCTCGGCAACACCACACGCTACATCGACGGCGTGCGCAAGCTGTACGAGAAATACAAGATCGACGGTGCCGAGCCTGCATTGGCTGCGTTGGAGAAGCAGCTGCGCGCGCACGACGCATGGGTGAAGTCGAGCGTGCTCGCACACGCGCGCACGGACTTCCGCCTGCCGCCAGAGCTGTATGCGAACAATCTCAAGGACGTCGGTCTCGACATCACGCCGGAGGAATTGATCCGCAAGGCCGAGGTCGAGTTCATGGAGACGCGCGCGCAGATGCAGATGCTCGCAGCGATCGTCGCAAAGGCGGAAGGCTCCGATGCGACCGACTTCCACGACGTGCTCAAGCTGCTCAAGAAGCAGCAGCTCGACCGCGATTCCATCGAACCCTACTACCACGACATCATCAGCAAGGTCGAGGCGATCATCCGAGACCACGGACTGGTCAGCCTACCGCAGCGCGCGATGATCATGCGCCTCGCCTCGGAAGCGGAAAGCGCTGCGTCGCCTGCGCCGCACATGCAACCGCCGCCTCTGATCGACAACCATGGCGAGCGCGGCAGTTTCATCCTGCCGCTCGGCAATCCGCCGAAGGATGGCAGTGCCGGCAACGACGAGGTGTATGACGACTTCACCTGTAAAGCCTGCGCGTGGACGCTGATCTCGCACGAAGGCAGGCCCGGACACGAGCTGCAATACTCGGCCATGGTCGAGCATGGCGTATCGCTGGCGCGTTCTCTGTTTGCGCACAACAGCGTCAACGTCGAAGGCTGGGCGTTGTATGCCGAATACATGATGCTGCCGTTCGAACCGCCGGCCGGCCAGATGATCGCTTTGCAGATGCGTCAGCAGCGTGCCGTACGCGCGATCCTCGATCCGATGCTCAACCTCGGATTGATCACGCGCGAACGTGCGCACGATGTGATCGTCAACGAAGTCGGCCTGTCCGAGGCGCTTGCACGCGAGGAGCTGGACCGCTTCATGTTCCGCAGTCCGGGCCAGGCGACCGCATACTTCTACGGCTATACGCGCCTGCTTGAACTGCGCGCGCACGTTGAGCTCGCGCTGGGCAAGGATTTCAACCTCAAGGCGCTCAACGACTTCATCATCGCGCAAGGATTACTGCCGCCGGATCAGCTGCAGGAAGCGGTGGAGACGGGGTTTCTGCCGCATCCGAAGTAGGCAACCCGCCGTTGGCCACGCGGGTCGACGCCATCGGCGAAACTCGGCGTTCGATCGATGCAACCGCGACTCGCTCAGACGCTCGCGGTCACGAGCAGCACACGCTGCTTCATGACCGCAATGCTCAGTGGAACGCCACACCTATTCGCGGCGCAGGCGAGCGAGCTGGAATCGGCGCTCGATCGTCTGCGCGTGGACTCACGTGCGCGTTTATTGACTACAGGCCCAGGTCGATCAGCTCTCGTCATCCACCGGCGCATCCTTCTCGGCCGGCTCGCGGTGCTCGGCCTTGTCGATCTTCTGCTGCGCTTCCTCGGTGCTGTCGCTGACCGAAGGCAACGTCGTCGGCTTGGCCAGTAGCAGGTTCGGATCGATGCGGCGGTTGAGCCAGCGGATGCCCAGATGCAGATGCGGGCCGGTCGCGCGTCCGGTGCCGCCAATCTTGCCGATCACCTGACCGCGCTTGACCTGATCGCCCGTCTTCACCGCAATCGATGAAAGATGAAAGCTCATGCTCACCAGGTTGTTGCCGTGATCGATGTAGACAGCATTGCCGGTGAAGAATTGATCCGCCGCGAGCACCACGGTGCCGTCGGCGATTGCTTTCAACGGCTTGCCCATGGCGACCGGGTAGTCGCGCCCGCTGTGCAGGCTGGTGTGCTCCTTGTCGAAGATGCGCTCACTGCCGAAATCGTCTTCGCTTTTCGGCAACTTGGCCGCCGGCGCGCCCAGCGGCAGCGAAAAGCGCGGCGCGGTCTCGCTGCCAGCGAGAACCTTCGCAACCACAGGACGTTCTGACACAGCGCGCGCGGTATCTTCGGCGGACATGTGCAGGAAGCGATCGAGCTTGTCCGGCAACGGCATGTCCACGGTCGGAAAATCCGTCTTCTGCACCTTCAGCGTACCCAGGTGTTGCTTGCCGTCCTGGTCCCATAGTGCAATCTCATGCGACCCAGGCGTGGCGCGGATATCCACCGGGTAATAGCAGACCGCATCGACCGCCTTGTAGCGCTTGCCGTAGACGCCGCATTCCTTCGCCGCGATGCCGGCCCAGCGCGCCACACCGCCTTGCTGCGCGGTGAC